>JANPAO010000233.1:0-6738 GCA_031429955.1 Phenylobacterium sp.
CTTGCTGCTGGTGAGGCCATGGATGCGGGCCCCATAGGCGACGTTCTCAAAGATCGACTTGGGGAACGGGTTGGGCTTTTGGAACACCATGCCGACCTTGGCCCGCAGGATCACCGGATCGATGGTGCGATCATTGACGTCTTCGCCATCCATCTCGATCCGGCCACGAACCGTACAGCCGGGGATGGTGTCGTTCATGCGGTTGATGCAGCGCAGGAAGGTGGACTTGCCGCAGCCGGAGGGTCCGATGAGGGCAGTCACCGACTTCTCGGGCACCACCAGGGAGATATCGAACAGGGCCTGCTTCTCGCCATAGAAGACATTGACGTCGCGGGCGTGGATCTTGGTGGCGATCTGGGGGCCGGGGCCGGCACGATCTGTCGAGACCGTCGAGACTCCCCCGTGGGCGTGGCCGTCGTCGCGCTGATTGGGCATGGGTGACCTTGAGGTTTGATGCGGGGTCATCGGACTACCACCGGCGTTCGAAGCGGCGGCGAAGCAGGATCGCGGCCAGGTTCATGATAATCATGAAGGCGAGGAGGACCAGGATCGCCGCCGCCGTGCGCTCATGGAAGGCGCGCTCCGAGGCGTTTTCCCAGATGAAGACCTGGACCGGCAGGGTCGTGGCCGCCCCGGTGAAGCCTTCCGGCACGCCGGGCACAAAGGAGATCATGCCGATCATCAGCAGAGGCGCGGTCTCCCCCAGCGCATGGGCCATGGAGAGGATCGCGCCGGTCATGACGCCGGGCATGGCCAGGGGCAGGACATGGTGGAACACCATCTGGGTGCGGGAGGCCCCGACCCCCAGGGCCGCCTCACGGATCGAGGGCGGCACGGCCTTCAGCGCCGAGCGGGTGGCAATGATCACGGTCGGCAGCGCCATCAGGGCCAGGACCAGCCCGCCCACAAGGGGCGAGGATCTGGGCACATGCAGCCAGTTGATGAACACCGCCAGACCCAGCAGGCCGTAGACGATGGAGGGCACGGCGGCGAGATTGTTGATGTTGACCTCGATCAGGTCGGTCCAGCGGTTCTTCGGCGCGAACTCCTCCAGATAGGTGGCCGCGAGAACGCCGATGGGCACTGCCAGCACCGCCGTCACCAGCAGCATCATGGCCGAGCCGACGATGGCCCCAAGGACGCCGGCCTGTTCAGGCTCGGTGGAGTCTGAGCGGGTCAGGAAGTTGATGTTGAAGCCCCGGGTCACGGCCCCGGACGCCTGCATCCTGTCCAACCAGGTGAGCTGACGGTTGCTCAGCTTGCGCTCGTCCTCGGGAATCGATCGCTTCAGTTCGCCCTTATAGTAGAGCGCGGCGTCGGCCTTGACCGGACCTGTCACTTTTACGGTCTTGCCGATCAGGCTGGGGTCGGCCTTGACCATCTTCAGCAGTTGGAAGCCGAAGTCGTTGGAGATGATGTCCATCATCTTGCCGGAGGTCTCGCCAAACTCGTCGTCGACCTCCCCCAGCTTGGCCAGCATCTGGTTGGCCACCAGCAGGTCAAAATTCGCACCGCCGATGTCGGCCGCATCGACCTTGGCGGGATCGATATAGATCGACTGGGTGACCTCGTAGTCGATGAAGGTGGAATAGCCCTGCAGGGTGATGCGTCCCAACAGCAGCACCAAGAAGCCCAGGGCCAGGGTGATGGCCACCAGGCCATAGGCCCGGAACCGTCGCTCCTGGGCGTAGCGCTTCTTCAGGCGCGTCTCGAGGCCTTGGCGAAACAGGGATTTTTCCATGGGGAGGGGCGCGTCAGTCATACTGTTCCCGGTACTTCTGGACGATGCGAAGGGCGATGACGTTCAGCATGAAGGTCACCACGAACAGGGTGAGGCCCAGGCCAAAGGCCGAGAGCGTCTTGGGACTGTCAAACTCCTGATCCCCGGTCAGCAGGGTGACGATCTGCACCGTCACCGTGGTCACGGTGTCCAGGGGATTGAAGGTGGTGTTGGCCTGCAGACCAGCGGCCATGGTGACGATCATCGTCTCGCCGATAGCCCGCGACACCGCCAGCAGCATCGCTGCCATAATGCCCGGCAGGGCGGCGGGCAATACGACCCGCTTGACGGTCTCAGAGCGGGTGGCACCCATGGCCAGGCTCCCGTCCCGCAGGGACTGGGGCACAGCGTTCATGATGTCGTCGGAGAGCGAGGAGACGAAGGGGATCAGCATGATCCCCATCACCGCGCCAGCCACCAGGGCCATCTGGTTCTGTACCTGGCTGAGATAGATCCCCATGCCGTCGAGGGGGCCACCGATCAGCAGCGCGCCCAGGGCGTTGAAGCCCTCGCGGAAGAACGGACCCACAGTGAGGGCGGCAAAGAAGCCGTAGACCACGGTCGGCACCCCGGCCAGGATCTCCAGGAGCGGCTTGACGATGCCCCGGGTCAGGGGCCGAGCATACTCCGAGAGGTAGATGGCAGAGTAGAGACCGATCGGGGCTGCCACCACCATGGCGATCAGCATGATCAGGAACGTGCCCACAAACAGCGGCACCGCGCCAAAGGCCCCTTCGCTGGCGTACTGATCGCTGCGCATGGCGATCTGCGGGTCCCAGTCGGTGCCAAACAGGAAGTCCAGCGGCGAGACCGCCTGGAAGAATCGGAAACTCTCCCAGACCAGCGAGCCCACAATGCCAATGGTGGTCAGGATGGCGGTGACCGCACAGGCGACAAACAGGGCCGCGATCCAGCCCTCGACCCGGTTGCGGGCGCGGAAGCCGGGGCCAATGCGGGGATAGGCCAAGGCCAGCCCGGCCAAGCCCACCACCGCGCCAGCGGCCAAGGCCCCATAGGCAATCATGGCCTCAAGCCGCGCGGCCTGATCGGCCTTGGACTTCAGAGCGACCCCAAGCTCACCCTCATAGGCCGTCTCACTGGCCTGAAGGCCGTGGGCCTGGGCGCGGGCATCGTCATAGAAGACCTCCTGCATGTGCGCCGACAGGGCCGTGACCGCCGCAGGGGGATCGACCCGCAGCAGCGCACCCTCCAGGCGAGCGCCGAACATGGCCGCTGACAGGACGATCAGGGCGGCGGGCAGGCCGGCCCACAGGGCGACATAGCTGCCGTGATAGCCGGGCAGGGAGTGGAGTCGTTCCTTGGGTCCAAGCGTCAGCTTCGCCGCCCGACGGCGACCGAATGCATAGGTCGCGCCTGAAAACAGGAAGAGCGCCAGCAGGGCGATCCAGGTCAGCATCCAAGCTCCGAATTCAATCGATTGCGGGGCGAGGGACCCGTCTAACCGTCGCGTGCAGCCTAGGCACCGACGAGCGAGCCCTTACGACACTTCTAAGACAGTTTTGTAACACCGCCCCAGGACTCATGTTCCACGACCGTTGAGGGGGACCAAGGAAAATAGACGCTGAACGTCGTTCCCTCGCCCTCGACGCTCTCGACCCCCATGCCGCCACGATGCCGGTTCATGATGTGTTTGACGATGGCCAGGCCCAGGCCGGTCCCGGGCCGGTCCCCACTCTTCTGGCCTTCGACCCGGTAGAACCGCTCAGTGAGCCTCGGCAGGTGCTCGCGCTTGAGACCCAGGCCAGAGTCGCTGACCTGCAGAACCGCAAAAAGCCGGTGGCCATGATCGGGCGTGAGCAGCGGCAGGCGCGCGGCGTCGGGCCGAAGGGGGGCGGTGGCAGCCTCGGTCGTCAGTCCCGAACGCAGGGCAATCCGAACTGACCCACCGGCGGGCGAGTACTTCAGGGCATTGTCCACCAGGTTCTGCACCACCTGGACGATCTGATCGCGGTCACCCGCCACTGTGGCGGTAGCCAGGGGTGGCAACTCGGCCACCAGGTCGACACCCCGGCCCCGCGCCAACGGCCCAAGGGCATCGATCACATCCCGCGCGGCCAGGGTGAGGTCGGTCTCTCCCTGCGGCGGGATGTGCTCGTTGAGCTCGATGCGCGATAGCGAGAGCAGGTCGTCGATCAGGCGGGCCATTCGATCAGACTGGGTCTGCATGATGGTCAGAAACCGCTCGCGCGCGCCCTCGTCGGTCTTGGCGTGACCGCGAAGCGTCTCGATAAAACCGCTCAGAGAGGCCAGGGGGGTCCGCAACTCATGGCTGGCATTGGCCAGGAAGTCGGCCCGGGTCTGCTCCGCCCGGCGGGAATCGGTCTCGTCGCGGAGCACCAGCAACGCCAGCAGAGCACCGTCGGGGGTCTCGCCCAGCGGCTTGGCGAAGGCTTGGAAAATCCGGGTCTGAACCCCACCGACTTCATACATGGCCTGACTGTCGACTCCGCCAAACAGGGCCTCGTCCACCGCCTCAAGCACCTGAGGATCGCGGATGGCCGTCACCAGCAGGCCTGTGCCGGAGGTCAGGCGCAGGAGGTCGCGGGCCGCCTCATTGGCCAGGATGAAGCGGCGTCCGGTGATGTCATCGGGCTCCTGGGCCGAGATCAGCAGCACGGGGTCAGGCAGGGCATCGATCATGTGCTCGTAGGGCAATGGCCGATCGCGTGCTGGGTTGGTCGTCACCCTGGTGGAAGGGGTTCCGAGGGTCGAGGGCCGCAAGATCCGCCAGGCCACTGCCACCGACAGCCCCACAGGTATCAGGACAAGCCACCCCAGGCGCGGTCCGACGCCATCGGCAACCGCCAGGCCTGCCGCGACAAGGCCGCAGGCCAGCAGCAGGCCCAGACCGGCATATCGGTTATCCTGCTGCGGGGGCTGTGGCGACAAGGCGAATCTCCGAACCGAGGGGCCTGAACAGACCCCCGACTCATGTCATTGACGTGACACATTCCAGCCGTCGTTGCGGATCTGACGCTACGTCTATGCACCCAAACCGATGAGAGGGCGCGCCCAAATGGCCTTACGAGCCAAGACTTTTCTGACAGTCTCGGTACTGGCCCTGGTCTGGAATGGACCGGCCCTGGCCGACCCGGCGACGGACGCCAAGATCGCGGCCCTGGAAGCCCAACTGGCGCAACTCCAGGCCCAGATCACCGAGCTGAAGGTGGCCACCAAGGCCGCCTCGACGCCAACGGTTCCGGTCGCAACCGCTATTCCGTGAAGCTTCGCGAACGACCAGAGCTTCGGGTCGATGGCACGCGGCTGATCGACACAGGCCAGATCGATGCCCCAGGTGTGGACCACCCCTTCGACCCACAGAAGAGTCATTGGGGGGCCTGGGAACTGGCCGCGCGCTATTCGACGGTGGACCTGAACCACGCTGAGGCTAGCCCCGTGGTCGCAGATCGGGTGCGTGGCGGACAGCAGGACATCTGGTCCCTAGGCGTCAACTGGTTCCCGAATTCGGCGGTGAAGTTCATGCTCGACTACTACCGCGTCAACCTTGAGCGCTTGAACGCGGCGGGCGTAGACATCGGCCAGGACTATCAGACGATCAATCTGCGCTCCCAATTGGCGTTCTGAGTCAGGCGATCTAGATTGTGCACCGACCTTGGACCGGTAAAAGGGTCCGCAACCACCCCAATCGCGGCCGCAGGTGCCTCGGACCCCCGAGCCCTGCCGCGTGACAGGACGCCCTGATGTCGATGGAACGATTCGCCCCGGCCAATGAGGCTCTGAAAGCGGGACGCCGCGACGAAGGTATCGGGCTGATGGTGGAGGAGCTGACCCGCGATCCGGCTGCGCCGCTGCAGGTCTATAAGCAGTTCGCCGCCATGCTGTTTCAGGCAAAACTGTATGATCAGTCAGAGCACTGGGCGCAGATCGCCACCGGCCGCTTTCCCCGTGACTTCGATCTCTGGACCATATTGGGGGTTTCGCTGCGGCGGTTGAACCGCCTGCCCGAGGCGCTCAAGGCCCTGGACCGCGCCCACAAGATCGACCCCAAAAACATGTCGCTCCATATCAATCGGGGCAATGTCTACAACGACATGAAGAACGCGGCGGGTGGGATCGACGCCTTCACCCGCCTGGTGCGCCAGGCGCCCACCAATCCCGAGCACCAACGATCCCTGGGCCGGGCCTATCTGAACGCCGGCGATATGGAAAAGGCGGAGATGCGCTTTAGCCTCGCCGTCAAGCTGAAGCCCGACTACACCGACGGGTGGCTGGACCTGACGTCCCTGACCTCAGAGACCCGCGGCCCGGTTGAGACCTTGCCGGTGCTCGAGCGCGCAGTGGCTGCGGTTCCCACCAATCAGAAACTGCGGGAAGCCCTGGCGGTGATGCTCCGTCGGGCGGGCCGCAAGCAGGACTCCGAGGCCTATCTCGAACAGGCCCTGGTGGAGTTGGGGCCGCAGGGTTGGATCCACTATCAGTTGGGCATGACCCTGGCCGACTTCGACCGCGACGCCACCAATGACCATCTGGAAAAGGCCGTGGCTCTCGAACCCGAGAACGTGGAATTCCAACTGGCCCTGGCCGAGAGCTATTCCCGGACCCGCACGGGCGACGAGGCGGCCAATCTGGAGCGGGCCTACCAACTGCTCAAGCCGATCATCGACAAGGTCGGCACAGGCGCAGGCCCGGTCAAGGTGGCCAGCGACATCTTTGTTCGGGTCGCTGATTATGACGCCGCCGACGCCCTGGGGGACTTCCAGCATCTTGGCCGCCTGTGGGCCTCCAATGGACGCCACACCGCCCTGCTCTCCCACCTGGCCCGCGTCCGCACCTCAGAAGACCGCGCCACCGCGGTCTCCACCAGTTCGCCCCAGATCCGGTGCTGGTGAACCAGCTCGGCGCGGTCTTCTGAGGTGCGGACGCGGGCCAGGTGGGAGAGCAGGGCGGTGTGGCGTCCATTGGAGGCCCACAGGCGG
>JANPAO010000234.1:0-7661 GCA_031429955.1 Phenylobacterium sp.
CTCGGCGTCCGACGAGGGTCCCAAGCAAAGGGGCGGGCTGTCAATCTCACCCACGAAAAAGGGCGACCGCATCGCTGCGGCCGCCCGCTCGGTAGGTTAAGAGACTTAGACGATTAAGCGTCTTCGCCCTGCTTGGCCGAGAGGTCTTCGCCGGTTTCCTGGTCGACGACCTTCATGGACAGGCGGGTCTTGTCGCGATCATCAAAGCCCAGGAGCTTGACCTTCACCGACTGACCTTCAACCAGCACGTCGGAGACCTTGCCGACCCGCTCGCTGGAGATCTGGCTGACGTGAACCAAACCGTCCTTGGCACCGAAGAAGTTCACGAAGGCGCCGAAATCGACGATCTTCACGACCTTGCCGGTATAGATGGCGTTCAGTTCCGGCTCCGAGGCGATGGACTTGATCCACTCCTTGGCAGCATCGATCTTGGACTGCTCAGAGGCTGAGACCTTGATGGTGCCATCGTCTTCGATGTCGATCTTGGCACCGGTCTTTTCGACGATCTCGCGGATCACCTTGCCGCCCGACCCGATCACTTCGCGGATCTTGTCCACCGGGACCTTCATGGTCTCGATCTTCGGGGCATACTCACCCAGTTCCTGACGCGGGGCTTCCATGGCCTTGGCCATCTCGGCCAGGATGTGCCTGCGCCCACCCTTGGCCTGCTCCAGGGCCTGTTTCATAATCGCTTCGGTGATGCCGGCGATCTTGATGTCCATCTGCAGGGAGGTGATGCCGTCCTCGGTGCCGGCCACCTTGAAGTCCATGTCGCCCAGGTGATCTTCGTCACCCAGGATGTCCGACAGGACCGCAAAGCCGTCAGCTTCCAGGATCAGGCCCATGGCGATGCCGGAGACCGGCTTCTTCAGGGGCACGCCGGCGTCCATCAGGGCCAGTGAGGAGCCGCAGACCGAGGCCATGGAGGACGAACCGTTGGACTCGGTGATCTCCGAGACCAGGCGGATCGTATAGGGGAAGTCCTCCTGCTTGGGCAGCATCGGCCGGATGGCGCGCCAGGCGAGCTTGCCATGGCCAACTTCGCGGCGACCCGGTGCGCCCATGCGGCCGGTTTCCCCCACCGAGAAGGGGGGGAAATTGTAGTGCAGCATGAACTTCTCGTAGTACTTGCCTTCCAGGGCGTCGATCATCTGCTCGTCGTCGCCGGTGCCCAGGGTGGCCACCACCAGGGCCTGGGTTTCGCCACGGGTGAACAGGGCCGAACCGTGGGCGCGGGACAGAACGCCCACTTCCGACACGATTTGACGCACCTTGTCGACCGTACGGCCATCGATGCGGATGCCGGTGTCGAGGATGTTGCGACGCACGACGTCGGCTTCCAGTTCCTTGAACACGCCGCCGAGCTTGTCGGCACCGATACCGTCGGGATTGGCGTCGGACTTGCCGAACTTCGCCGTGGCCTTGGCCTTGGCCTTACCCACCGCGTCCTGGCGCTCGCCCTTGGCAACGATCTTGTAGGCTGCGGCGAGATCCTTGCCGATCAGCTTCTTGACGTCGGCCTTGATGGCGTCGGTGTCGTCGGGGGTGAAGTCGAAGGGCTCCTTGGCGGAGTGCTCGGCCAGTTCGATGATGGCGTCGATCACCGGCTGGATGCCGGCATGGGCGAACATCACGCCCTTGAGGACCTCATCTTCGCTGAGCTCCTGGATCTCGGATTCCACCATCATCACCGCCTCATTGGTGGAGGCGACGACCAGATCCATGGCCGACTCCTTCATCTCATCGAGGGTCGGGTTGAGGACGTATTCGCCATTGATGTAGCCGACGCGGGCTGCACCGATCGGGCCCATGAAGGGGGCGCCGGAAATGACCAGGGCGGCCGAGGCGGCCACCAGGGCCACGATGTCGGGATCGTTTTCCAGGTCGTGGGCCAGGACGGTGCAGACCACCTGGACTTCGTTCTTGAAGCCCTTGACGAACAGCGGGCGGATCGGACGGTCGATCAGGCGCGAGGTCAGGGTTTCTTTCTGGCTGGGGGCGCCTTCACGACGGGGGAAGGAGCCCGGGATCTTGCCCGCAGCGTAGAACTTCTCCTGATAGTTCACGGTCAGGGGGAAGAAGTCCTGGCCTGGCTTGGCGCTCTTGGCGAACACCGCAGTGGCCAGCACCATGGTCTCACCATAGGTGGCGAGAACCGCACCGTCGGCCTGGCGGGCCATGCGGCCGGTTTCGAGGGTGAGGGTCTTGCCGCCCCACTCGATGGTCTTGCGTTTGATATCGAACATTTTTCTTCTTTCTCATCCCGTGGGCGTATTCCCAGGCGGGGGCGGACAGGGCGTCGGACTTCCGAAATCCTCTCCAGTCAAACAGGCGGGGTGAGGATCACTTTGGAACCCTCGGCGTGTTTGGGCGCGCCACCGAAAGGGGCGGCCCGAGCCGCTTTTGATCCCCCGGCCTGTCGCGGAGGAAGCGGAAATCTGAACTTGGGCTGATACGCAAAACCCCCGCTCTCGCGGGGGCCGACCGGGTGATCCTAGCGGCGCAGACCCAGCTTCTCGATGATCGCCTGGTAGCGTCCGATATCGGTGGACTTCAGGTGGTCGAGAAGGCGGCGGCGCTGGGACACCATCTTGAGAAGGCCCCGGCGCGAGTGATTGTCTTTCTTGTGGGTCTTGAAGTGCTCGGTCAGGTTCGCGATCCGCTCGGTGAGGATCGAGACCTGCACTTCAGCCCCACCCGTGTCACCGTCGGAACGGCCATGGGTCTTGATAAGCTCAGCCTTACGTTCAATCGTAATCGACATCGTCTAGTCTCCGCTCTTCGACAGATGAAAGACTCGCGACGGCTCGAGCTTGCCGGCGCGCATCTCGCAGAGAGCGACCATCAGACCCTCCGAAAGGACTGAAACGGTTCGAGAGCCCAGGGTGAGCTGGACTTTCAGGGTTTCAACCTGTCGGGGAAGGAGAAGGATGGACCGTCCCTGCTTAAGTCTGAAGGCGTCTTCGGCGGTCACGGCCAGCTCCGGGATGTCGTCCAGGGCGGTCTCGACCGGAAGCAGGGCCTCCAGATGTCCGGGCTTATGCCCCAAATCCTCAAGCAATTCCAGTGTTATCGCCCGATCTTCGGAGAAGGCCCCGACTCGGGTCCGGCGCAGGGCGCTGACATGGCCGCAGGCCCCCAGCATTTGCGCCAGATCCCGGACAATGGCCCGCACATAGGTGCCCTTGCCGCAGCAGACCTCGATCTCAACGTGGTCGACATCAGGGGCCTCCACCACCCGGGCGGAATGGATGGTCACGGGACGGGCCGCAAGCTCCACCTCGTGGCCGGCGCGGGCCAGGTCATAGGCCCGCTCGCCATCGACCTTGATGGCCGAAAAGATCGGCGGAACCTGAGAAATCTCACCGACGAAGGCCGGCAGGGCTGCCTCCACCTCGGCCACGGTTGGCCGCACATCGGAGGTGGCCGTGGTGGCCCCTTCCCGGTCAAAGCTGGCCGTCGTGCGGCCCCACTCGATGACGAACCGATAGGTCTTGTCGGCGTCCATCAGGAAGGGGACGGTCTTGGTGGCCTCGCCCAGCGCAATGGGCAGGATGCCGGTGGCCAGGGGATCGAGGGTGCCGGCGTGACCGGCCTTCTGGGCGTTGAACAGCCGCCGCACCCGGCCCACCGCGCTGGTGGAGGTCAGGTCATAGGGTTTGTCGAGGCAGATCCAGCCGGAGACCGGATCGCCCTTCTTGCGTCGTGCCATGGGGCCGGTCAGTCCTGGTCGGAGGGGGCGGCGATGTCCTGGGCGACCTTGGGGTCGTCGAACAGGGCGTTCATGCGGCTGGCCTGGTTGAAGGTCTCATCGTGGATGAACTTCAGGTCCGGCGTGAACTTCATGTCGATGGTCCGCCCCAGGCGGCCCCGCAGGAACTTGGCGTGGCGGTTCAGGGCGTCCACCACCACCGAGGCCTTGCCGCCCCCCAGGGGCTCAACAAAGCAGACGGCGTGGCGCAGGTCAGGGCTCATCCGAACCTGGGTAATGGTGATCGAGACACCAGCCAGGTCGGGATCGAGAATTTCGTGGTCACGCATCACCTCCACCAGGGCGTGGCGGGTCAGCTCGCCGGCCCGAAGCTGGCGCTGGCTGGGGCCGGAATGTTTTCCGGCGGAATGACGTTTCATATCGACAAGACCTTCGCAGGCCTGCCCGCGGATCGGACGCGGGTCTCAGGCAAGCGGCGGCTTCTAGTGGGATGAGGCTGCCAAGTCCAGCACTACGCCCCGGTGGCGTCCTTGAAGAAGGCGATCACCCTCTGCTCGGCGGCCTTGGTGGGGCCGTCCTCCTTCAGGTGCAGGGTCAGGACCGAGTGGGGCGGCATGGAGGCCGGGGCGGCATCCTCGTCGGCCAGCTCGATGGCCTCGAAGCGATCGCCGAACTCGCGCCGATAGGTCTCAAAGCGCGCATCGGGAACGAAGGCGTCGCTGGTGAACCGGAGGCCGATCATCGACAGGTCCTCGGCCTCGAACCGCTGACGGGCGCAGGCGATCTCCTTGGCCGAAACCCCGATCCCGGCGGCCCGACGGGGGTTCTTGCCGGCCAGAGGAAGCGAGGGTTGCGACAGGACCGGGGCCACCACCGAGGGCTCGGTCATCATCGCCAGGGCAAAGCCGCCGGTGAAACACATGCCCACCGCCCCGACGCCCTTGCCGCCGCAATCGTCATGGGCCTTGCGGGCCAGGGCCCGAAGCCAATCGACAATGGGGCTGGAGGTATGTCCTGACCAGACATGGAACTCCCGGCGGATGCAGATGGTCTTGACCATGGTGGAGAGCGCGTAGCCTGTGGTGACCGGTCGGCCCGCCTCGCCAAACAGGCTGGGGCAATAGACGGTCATGCCCTCAGCCGCCACCCGGTCGGCGAACTTGACCACCAGGGGGTGGAGACCCGGCATCTCGTGCATGATGATGACCGCAGGGCCAGAGCCGCGCTTGTAGACGTCACGCGTCCACCGCCCGTCGTCGAACTGGAACTTCTCGTAAGCGCTGAGCGCGGCCTCGTAGCCCATGGCATCCCCCGGTTTGGGGCAAGCCTAGAGCGCGTTCCGAAAAGTGGGAACCGGTTTTCGGACCAAACGCGCGTCAAAACAAGGGCCTAGAGCTTGATGCGCAGGGTGGAAAGATCGCCCTGGAAACCTGACAGCTTCCAGGTGCCGGCCTCCCGGGTGAAGATCAGCAGGCAGGGGCCGTCCTTGGTCTTGGTGGCGCAGACCCGGCCATCCTCCATGGCCCTCAGCGAGCCGGCGATGGCCACCCGGTTGGGCAGGGGTGTGCCGGCCTTGTAGCCGTAGGATTCCGCCACCCGATGGAAGACCCGGGGCTGGACCAGGGCGTCGCCGGCGATGTCGGCAATGGCCGGCGCCAGGATCGCCCCCAGGCTTTGCCAGCCCTTGTCCACCTTGGGGCTCTTGGCCTGGGCCGAGAGTCGGGCCGCGATTTCCTGCTTCAGGGCGTCACGGTCCACATGGGCGTCGAACTTGGCCTGGTCATCGTCGCGGATGGCCACCAGCAGGTCATGGACGTCGCCCGCCGCATCCAGCCGCTGGGCCGAGGCGCAGGCGGTCAGGGCCATCAGCAGGGCGGTCACTAGGGTGAGGCGCATGGTCAACTCCTTTGCCCGCCCGCCTTGACGATCTACAGGCTGCGCTTGACCTCTTCGAGGGTGAAGCACTCGATGGTGTCGCCCTCTTTGATGTCCTGGAAGCCCTGGAAGAACATGCCGCACTCCTGGCCGGCATTGACCTCGTTGACCTCGTCCTTGAAGCGCTTGAGAGTCTGCAGGGTGCCCAGTTCCAGGACCACGATATCGTTGCGGATGATCCGGACGCGGGCGCCCTTGCGGACCGTCCCCTCGGTGACCCGGCACCCGGCGACCCGACCGACCTTGGTGATGTCGAAGGCCTGAAGCACCTCGGCATTGCCGATGAAGGTTTCCCGCTGTTCCGGCGCCAGCATGCCCGAGAGCACGCCTTTGATGTCGTCGATCAGGTCGTAGATCACCGCATAGTAGCGGATCTCGACACCCTCACGCTCGGCCAACTGCCGGGCCTGGCTGGAGGCGCGGACGTTGAAGCCCAGGATCGGCGAATTGGCTCCCTTGGCCAGCATGACGTCGCTCTCGCTGATGGCGCCAGCGCCCGACAGGATGATCCGCGCGCGAACCTCGTCGGTGCCCAGCTTGTCCAGTGAGCCAACAATGGCTTCCGCCGAGCCCTGGACGTCGGCCTTGATGATGACCGGCAGCTCGGAGATCTTCTTGTCCTGCAGCTTGGCCATGAAATCGGCCATAGTGACGCCGCCGGCCACCGGCGAGCCGGCCTTTTCACGCTTCACCCGGGTACGATAGGCGGTCAGCTCGCGGGCGCGGGCCTCGTTCTCCACCACGGCAAAGGGCTCGCCCGGCGACGGCGTGCCGTCGAGACCGAGGATTTCCACCGGCACCGAGGGGCCGGCCGCATCAAGCTGCTCGTCGCGTTCATTGAACAGGGCGCGAACCCGACCGAAGTTGGAGCCCGCCACCACGATGTCGCCGCGCTTCAAGGTGCCGCGTTTGACCAGGACGGTGGAGACCGCGCCGCGGCCCCGATCCAGCTTGGCCTCGATGACGGTACCGTCGGCCGTCCGATCGGGATTGGCTCTCAGGTCCATGACCTCGGCCTGCAGCAGCACGCCCTCGATCAGATCCTCTAGGCCCATCTTCTTGGTGGCCGAGACCTGGATGGCCTGGGTTTCACCGCCGAGGCTTTCCACCACGATCTCGTGCTGCAGCAGCTCGTTGATGACGCGCTGGGGATCGGCACCGGGTTTGTCGATCTTGTTGATCGCCACGATGATCGGAGCCCCAGAGGCCCTCGCATGATGGATGGCCTCGATGGTCTGGGGCATGACCCCGTCATCGGCCGCCACCACCAGGATGACGATATCGGTGACGTCGGCACCTCGGGCCCGCATGGCCGAGAAGGCCGCGTGGCCAGGGGTATCGAGGAAGGTAACCGACTGGCCGCTTTCCAGGCGCACCTGATAGGCACCGATGTGCTGGGTGATGCCGCCGTGCTCACCCTTGGCCACGTCGGCCGAGCGCAGGGCGTCCAGCAGGCTGGTCTTGCCGTGATCGACGTGACCCATGACCGCCACCACGGGGGGGCGAGACACCAGGTGATCGTCGAGATCCTCGTCGCCGATGAAGCCCTCTTCGACGTCGGCCTCCGACACCCGGCGGACGGTGTGGCCAAACTCGGTGGCCACCAGCTCGGCGGTGTCGTTGTCGATGACGTCGTTGATTTTCAGCATCACGCCCTGACGCATCAGGAACTTGATGATCTCCACGCCGCGGGTCGCCATCCGGTTGGCGAGTTCCGCCACGGTGATGACGTCGGGAATGATGACTTCGCGCGCGGCGCGGGCCGCTTCCTGGCCCCCGCCCTTGCGCTTTTCGCGCTCACGCTCGCGGGCTCGGCGAACCGAGGCGAGCGAACGCATGCGTTCGACGGCGCTCTCGTCATCCCCGGCCACGGCCTGGATGGTGAGGCGGCCCTCGCGGCGCTGCTGGGCGCCCTTGACGCGGGAGATGGCCTTGGTCGGGGCCGCATTGGCCTTGCGGCGCGTATCCTCTTCATCGTCACGACGGGCGATGGTGTCGCCGCCGCCGGGGCGCG
>JANPAO010000235.1:0-2662 GCA_031429955.1 Phenylobacterium sp.
GACGACAAGGCCCTGGTGGCCGCCGTCTGCGCCATCGCCAGCCAACTGCCTTCGAAATAGACTCCGTCGGCCCCGCAGGGGGCTTGCCGTGACGCGCTTTGGGCCTAACCTTTCCTTCGACCAAGGAGGGCAGCCTGATGCTTGACCATGTGACCGTGAAGGTGGCCGACCACGTCCGGGCCCAGGCCTTCTATGATCAGGCCCTGGCCCCGCTCGGGATCACCCGGCTGTTCTCCATGGAGGGTTCGTCCGGCTACGGGGCCGGGCGGCCCTTCTTCTGGATCGGCCAGGCGCCCCGGGCCGGCTATTGCCACGTGGCCCTGACGGCCCCTGATCGCGCGGCGGTGGAGGCCTTCTATGCTGCGGCCTTGGCCGCTGGAGGACGCGACAACGGCCCGCCCGGCCTGCGCGCCCACTATCACCCCACCTATTTCGGTGCCTTCGTCCTGGATCCCGACGGCCACAATATCGAGGCCGTCTGCCACGCGCCGGCCTGAGCGGGCAGGTCGATCCCGATTCTGTCCGAAGCTTAACTGGGCAAGGTGGCTTGGGATGCCTATCTCAGCCTCATCATGACCTGGTTCAAACTCTCCGCCCCCATTGCTGTCCTGGCCCTCGCAGTCACCTTCATGGTCCTCACCGGGTCACCGGCGGTCTTCGCCTGAGGCGAGACGACCCGCCCATAGCGCGCCACCAGGCCGACACCTGGGCCGGATTCGTCCTGCGCAATAAAACGCTTGTTTGATTCTTCCGCGAGTTGGGCCAAAGCTGTCGGCTAACGCCTGGGCAACACCGCTGTCTGGCGAAAACCAATCCGAACCCCATGGGAGCCAGCAGATGAGCGAGACCAAAGATAGGGCGCAGTCGTCCTTCAATCTCAACCCGCAAGACGAACTCAACGACCTGCGGATGTCGGCCAAGGCCCTGCCCCTGCTGGAGCACGTCAAGCGCTTCATCCGTGAAACCGTCCAGCCGATGAGCGAGGAATTCCACCGCCTGGGCGAGGGCAAGACCGACATCTGGAGCTATGCGCCCGGCCAGTTGGAGTGCCTTGAGGTCGCGAAGGACAAGGCCAAGGCCGAGGGCCTGTGGAACTTCTTCCTGCCCAATGCCGAGACCGGCGAGGGCCTCTCCAACCTCGACTACGCCTATATCGCCGTGGAACTGGGCAAGAACCCCATGGCGTCGGAGACCATGAACTGCGCAGCGCCGGACACCGGCAATATGGAAGTTCTGGAGCGCGTCGGCACCCCGGCCCAGAAGAAGCAGTGGCTGGAGCCCCTGCTGGAGGGCAAGATCCGCTCGGCCTTCGCCATGACCGAGGTCCATTCGGCCTCCTCCGACGCCAAGAACGTCAACACCCGCGCCACCCTGGTGGGGGATGAGTACGTCATCAACGGCGAGAAGCACTACATCTCCGGTGCCGGCGACCCCCGCTGCAAGATCATGATCACCATGGTCCAGACCACCCCGGACGGCCCGCCCAACCTGCGCCAGTCGCAGATCCTGGTGCCCACCGATGCGCCCGGCGTGAAGATCGTCGGACCTATGAACGTGTTCGGCGATCCCGACGCGCCCCACGGCCACATGCACATCATCTTCGACAATGTCCGCGTCCCGGCCTCCAACATGCTGTTGGGCGAAGGTCGCGGCTTTGAAATCTCCCAGCTCCGCCTGGGTCCCGGACGCATCCACCACTGCATGCGCGCCATCGGCCAGGCCGAAAAGGCTCTGGACCTGCTGGTGACCCGGGGCCTGTCGCGCGAAGCCTTCGGCAAGCCCCTCGTGCAACTTGGCGGCAATGTCGAGATCGTCAGCCGCGCCCGCATCGAGATCGAGGCCATGCGCCTGATGGTGCTCAAGGCCGCCAAGGCCATGGACGTCCTGGGCAATCAGGAAGCCCGCATCTGGATCCACATGGTCAAGGCCATGGTGCCCGAGCGGGTCTGCCAGATCATCGACCAGGCCATCCAGATGCACGGCGCCCTCGGCGTCAGCCAGAAGACCCCCCTGGCCCGCATGTACACCTCCACCCGCACCCTGCGACTGGCCGACGGCCCCGATGAGGTTCACCACATGGTGGTGGGCCGTAACGAACTGCGCCAGTACCGCGAAATGCCCCACGACCCGTCCAACGCGGCGGTCTTCCGGAACTAGGATTCGGAAGTATCCTCCAACCCCTGCCCTTGCGGCAGGGGTTGGACACCCTCGATCCCGCCAAACGTCATCCTAGGCCTTGCGCCTAGGACCCATATCTCCGAGAGGCCGAAAGGGTCACCAGCCCTCGCCGCCACACCCTTCCGTGGCCACGGAGATCATGGAGGGTCGGGACAAGCCCGACCATGACGTTCAGGGGATGTGGAGACGCACCCAGGCCTTTCTCGCGCTGCGGCGGACTCGCAACTGCAGCGGCTGACCCAGGCCGAGGCTTGGAAAGCCCGCCCCTCTCGACGGCCCCGCTTATTCGGGTGTATGGGGGCCTTGCTCCCGGAGCGCCCGGGTCGATCCGCCGTTGCGTGATCCTTGGGCCTCCCTTCGCCGCGACTGGCGCAGGTGCGAGCAAAGCGCCTTCCTCCGGAGGGTGAGCGGGCGGACCCGCACATTCCGCGCACGATGCGCAGCTGTTCCGCGATCGGAGGGGGCCTGTGTCCCTCTCGACGAG
>JANPAO010000236.1:0-1758 GCA_031429955.1 Phenylobacterium sp.
CGATCCTGTCGCCCGTGATCACCGAAAAGGCCACCCTGCTTTCGGAGCAGAACAAGGTTGTCTTCCGCGTGGCCATGGACACTACCAAGGACGAAATCGCCGCCGCTGTCGAAGCGCTGTTCAAGGTCACGGTCACCAAGGTCAACACCTTGGTGGTGAAGGGCAAGACCAAGCGCTTCCGGGGCCGTCCGGGCCGACGCTCGGACGTCAAGAAAGCTGTCGTGACCCTGGCCGAAGGCCAGTCGATCGACATCACCACGGGGCTCTAAGCCGATGGCTCTGAAGCATTACAATCCGACTTCGCCGGGCCGTCGTAGCCTGGTGCTGGTCGATAGGTCCGAGCTCCACAAGGGTGGCCCGGTCAAGTCTCTGGTCCAGGGCCTCACCAAGTCGGGTGGTCGTGGCGGCGGCGGACGCATTGCCGTTCGTTTCCGTGGGGGCGGTGCCAAGCGCCTGTACCGCATGGTGGATTTCAAGCGTCGGAAGTGGGACATGCTCGCCACCGTCGAGCGGCTGGAGTATGACCCCAATCGCACCGCCTGGATCGCCCTGATCAAGTACGAAGACGGTGAACTGGCCTATATCCTGGCTCCGCAGCGGCTGAAGGTGGGCGATCAGGTGATCGCCGCCGAAAAGACCGACGTGAAGCCCGGCAATGCCATGCCGCTGCGTGGCATGCCCATCGGCACGATCATCCACAATATCGAGCTCAAGCCTCTCAAAGGTGGCCAGGTTGCCCGTTCCGCCGGGGCCTATGCCCAGCTGGTGGGTCGTGATGCCGGCTATGCGCAGATCCGCCTGGGTTCAGGTGAACTGCGGATGGTTCAGGACACCTGCATGGCTACGGTCGGCGCGGTGTCCAATCAGGACCACATGAACCAGGTTCTGGGTAAGGCTGGCCGGACCCGTCACATGGGCTTCCGCCCCCACGTTCGCGGTGTCGTGATGAACCCAGTCGACCACCCGCACGGCGGCGGTGAAGGCCGCACCTCCGGCGGTCGCCACCCGGTTACCCCCTGGGGTAAGCCGACCAAGGGCTCCAAGACCCGTACCAACAAGACGACGGATAAGTACATCATCCGCTCGCGCCATGCTCGGAAGGCTCGTTAATCCATGACCCGTTCCGTCTGGAAAGGTCCGTTTGTCGACGGATACCTGCTCAAGAAGGCCGAAACCGCTCAGGGTTCGGGCCGCAAGGATGTGATCAAGACCTGGTCCCGTCGGTCCACCATCATGCCGCAGTTCGTCGGCCTGACCTTTGGTGTTCACAACGGCCAGAAGCACGTTCCGGTCTCGGTCAGCGAAGACATGGTCGGCATGAAGCTCGGTGAGTTTGCGCCCACCCGGTACTTCCCCGGCCACGCCGCCGACAAGAAGGCGAAGAGGAAGTAGCATGTCCAAACAAGCGAAACCCCGCCGGCTTGAAGCCATCGAGGCCATGGCAAAGGTGCGCACCCTGCGCACCAGCGCCCAGAAGCTCAACCTCGTGGCCCAGTCGATCCGCGGCCTGAAGGTGCAACGGGCGCTGAACGAACTCGAGTTCAGCCACAAGCGCATCGCCAAGGACGTCCGCAAGGCGCTCTACAGCGCCATTTCGAACGCCGAGAACAACCACAACCTCGACATTGACTCGCTCGTCGTGTCGGAGGCCTTCGTGGGCAAGAACCTGGTGATGAAGCGCTTCTCCGCCCGTGCGCGGGGCCGCTCGTCGCGTATCGAAAAACCGTTCAGCGAACTCACCATCGTGGTCCGCGAACT
>JANPAO010000237.1:0-4323 GCA_031429955.1 Phenylobacterium sp.
GCTGGTGGAGACCCTGATCGCCGCCGACGTGGTCCCGGCCCCCAAGGCCAAGATGCGCGCCAGCCAGCTCTGGCGCTGGATCCACCACTATGGCGTCACCGACTTCGAGGCCATGACCGACATCGCCAAGGAGACCCGCGCGGTCCTGGCGGAGGCCTTTCGCCTGGATCGGCCCGAGATTGTCGAGCGCCAGGTCTCCAAGGACGGCACACGCAAATGGCTGATCCGAATGGCCCCGGGCATCGAGGTTGAGACCGTCTATATCCCCGATGTCGGCCGGGCCGGGGCGCTCTGTGTGTCCAGCCAGGTGGGCTGCACCCTCAACTGCACCTTCTGCCATACCGGCACCCAGGCCCTGGTTCGCAACCTGACGGCTGCTGAGATCGTCGCCCAGGTCCAGGTGGCCCGCGACGATCTGGAGGAATGGCCCTCTCCCAAGGCCGACCGCCGCCTGTCGAACATCGTCTTCATGGGCATGGGTGAGCCGCTCTACAATCTCGACCATGTCGCTGACGCCATCGACATCATCTCGGACGGCGAGGGCATCGCCATCTCTCGGCGGCGGATCACGGTCTCGACCTCCGGCGTGGTGCCGGAGTTGGAGGCCCTGGGCCACCGCACCCAGGCCATGCTAGCCATTTCCCTGCACGCCACCAATGATGCCCTGCGCGATGTCCTGGTGCCGCTCAACAAGAAGTATCCCATTGAGCAGTTGATCGCCGGCATCGGTGCCTATCCGGGCCTGTCCAATGCCCGGCGGGTGACCTTTGAGTATGTGATGCTCAAGGGGGTCAATGACAGTCCGGCCGAGGCCCTGGCCCTGGTCAAGCTGTTGAAGGGCCTGCCGTCGAAGATCAATCTGATCCCCTTCAATCCCTGGCCGGGGACCGACTATGTCTGCTCCGACTGGGGGACCATCGAGCGGTTCGCCGCCATCCTCAACCGGGCAGGCTACGCCTCGCCGATCCGCACGCCGCGGGGCCGCGATATCCTGGCGGCCTGTGGCCAGCTCAAGAGCGAGAGCGAAAAGGTCCGTGCCAGCGCCCGGCGCCGACTGACCGAGGACTCGCCCGCCGCCTGAACGCTTTTCGCCCCGGTGCCGGGTTCGTGCTAAGCCGTCGCCCCAACTGCTCCTTGACCAAGGGTTGCCATGCCCCCCGCGCTACAGTCCCCAGAGATCCAGGCCTTCGCCACCGGCTTTCCCATCACCCTGATGCATGCCGGGCTGACAGTGCTGATCCTATTCCTGGGCAGCGCGCTGTACGCCCTGCTGACCCCGCACAAGGAAGTTGCCCTGATCCGGGAGGGCAATTCGGCCGCCGCGCTGTCCCTGGCCGGTGTGATGGTGGGCCTGGCCATTCCCCTGGCGGTCTCGCTGACGGCCTCGACCTCGCTGATTGAGATCGGCATCTGGGGGGCCTCGACCGTGATCGTCCAACTGCTGATCTTCCGGATCGTAGACCTGCTGCTGCGCGGCCTACCCCAGCGCATCGAAGAGGGCGAACTGTCGGCGGCGGCCCTACTGGTGGGGGCCAAGCTGGCGACCGCCCTGATTCTGGCCGCCGCCGTGGCGGGCTGACCCGCGAATGCAGTTTCCCAAGCTGCCGGACTGGCTGGTCTATGCCTCGGTGGTCCTGGCGCTGTTGATGGCGGCCAATGGCCGGCAGGAGCGAGCCGATGCGCCGCCACCGCCGCCGCCAGTCCCCGGAGAGGAAGGCATGCCGCTGGGGCCGGCCTCGCCCTTCGACCCCTCGGTGGTGGTAGAGGTGCCAGTCAAGGCCGAACCGGGCCTTGGCACCGCCTTCTCGGTGGCTGAGCGCGGGGTCTGGGTCACGGCCCGTCACGTGGTGGATGGCTGCACCCAGGCGGCCATCGTCGTGGCCGATGGCCGGGGTGTGGCGGCCAAGGTCAGTATCGACCAGCGGGGCGAGGCCGCAATCCTCACCACCGAGGGCGGTGCCCCGCCCCTGCCTTTGGGGCTGGATCAGAAGCTGCGGCGGGGGGACCGAGCCTATCACCCCGGCTTTCCTCAGGGCCATTCCGGTGAGGCCACCTCCCGGCTGCTGGGGCGGGAGAACCTGGTGGTGCGAGGTCGCGGCGCCCGCACCGAGCCGGTCCTGGTCTGGGCCGAGACCGGCCGCACCGATGGCTTGAAGGGCACTCTGGCGGGCCTGTCGGGGGCCCCGGCCCTGGACCGGGCCGGGCGGGTGATCGGGGTCACCGTGGCCGAGGCGCCGCGCCGGGGCCGGATCTATACCACCGCGCCCGAGACCCTGGCCTCGACCCTGTCCCAGGCCCACGAGCGGCCGGCTACCTTCGCCATGGGCGAGGCGGTCACCACCGACAACTATGGCCGGGTGGCCGACGCCCTGCGTCGCGACTTAAGGGTGGCCCAGGTCATCTGCCTGTCCACGACCTGATCAGGCGGGAGCTGGGTCGGCATTAAGGTCTTCAGGCTCCGACTCCGGCGTCCGCGCCGCCACCATGAACACCAGGATGACCCCCAACACCCCCAGCAGGGCGGAATAGACAAAGAACACCACATAACCAGAGCCGAGGGCCGCCGGGGTCACGCCCGACTTCTCCAGGGCGCTGGCGAAGGTTTGCGGCGGCAGGCCAGCGAACAACCCCTTGAGGCTCGCAAAGACCCCGCCCTGGTCGGCCGCCTTGGCCGCGCCCTCCACAACCTTGCCCGACTGCGACGCCACCAGCTTGCCCAGCAGGGCATAGAAGGAGGAGAACATCGCGTACTGGGTGGCGGTAAAGCCCTGTCCGGTGAGGCTGGACATATAGGCGATCAGGCAGGTGCCAGCGAAGCCTGAGGCGATGTTGTCGATGCCGATGGCGACACTGAGCGCCCAAAGATCGGGGCCCTGGGTCGCCAGCCAGGCAAAGACCAGGTTGGAGATTGGCCCCGCAAAGGCCCCGATCACCATCGAGCGCATCAGCCCCAACCGGGCCACCGAGAAGCCCCCAAGGCCCACCCCGATCACCGACATGACCACCCCCAGGACCTTGCGGACCTCGGCGATCTGCAGCTTGCTGAAGCCCAGGTCGATGTAGAAGGGGTTCATGATGTTGAGAACAAAGTCGCTCAGGCGGTAGACGCAGATCAGGGCCAGGATCAGACCAGCCATCTGCCCGTAGCGGCCGAAGAAATCGATGAAGGGTGCCCCCAGTGCGGTGGAGAGATAGCGCCCGGGTCGCGTCGGCAGGCCCGGGATCGGCAGGGCCGCCACCACGATGAGGGCAACGCCCACCAGGATGCCCGCCACCTGGGCGAACACGCCGAAGGGCTTGGCCTCCCAGGCCGCCCTGATAGCGTCGCCGAACTCCGGATGGCCAAGTTGGCCGGTGGCCGACTGCAACAGCGTCGCATTGCCGGCCAGGCCCGAACCGAAGACCAGGGCACCCAGCGCCACGATGCCCAGACGCAGGGCCCACTCCACCCCGTCGCGGGCCGGAACTGAGCTCACCCCCGCAAAGTCGATCTCGCGCAACTCATGCTTGGCCTCCCGAGGGGCCCCCAGCACACCCGTCACCCCCACCAGCATCAGGGCCGCCATCAGGGCATAGGACAGGCTCCAGCCCACGACGTCTGACATGGCCAGCGGCACGACGCCGGCCACGATCATCGCAATCCGGTAGCCCCATTGGTAGGCTGCGGCCATCGCCCCCTGCTTCTCGGTCTCGGCGGCCTCAATGCGCCAGGCGTCGATGACGATGTCCTGAGTGGCGGAGGTAAAGCCGACGAAGACGGCAAAGGCGGCCATCAGACCCAGGCTGGTCTTAGGATCGACCCCGGAGATCAACCAGAGGCCCAGCATGATCAGGGCCTGGCAGACCAGCATCCAGGATCGCCGATGACCCAACCACTTGGTGAGGATCGGCACCGTCGTGCGGTCGATCATCGGGGCCCAGAGCAGCTTCAGGGAATAGGCGAGCGTCGCCAGGCTGAAGAAGGCGATGACCTCCAGCGACATCCCGGCATCCCGTAGCCAGGCCGAGAGGGTGTCGAAGATCAGCAGGTTGGGCAGGCCCGAGGCGAACCCAAGAGCCAACATCACCAGGGCGCGGCGCTCGCCATAGACGGCGATGGCGCTCCAGACACTGGGTCTTGGTGCGGCTTGGGTGGACATGCGGCTTCCCCTGGGCAAGGCGCCAGGGCGAGCCTGGGCGTCAGCCGACTTTGGCGCGGACCGCGGTTTCCGTCCAGCCGCCACGGCCAAGCCTGGCCAGGATGCCCCGCAGGGCGTCCGGCGCCAGGGGTTTGACCAGGAAGTCGTTCATGCCGGCATCCAGGCAGGCATGGCGGTCGTCTTC
>JANPAO010000238.1:0-8019 GCA_031429955.1 Phenylobacterium sp.
GGAAGTTTCGGCCTATGTCACCCACGGCGTTCTGTCTGGCGCTGCAGTGGATCGGGTGAGCAGCTCGATCCTGAAGGAACTGGTGATGACCGACTCCATCTCCGCGCCCCAGACCGCCAGCGGGGCCGCCAAGCTCCGCTATGTGAGTTGCGACAAGCTGTTGGGGGAGGCGATCCGCCGGATCGCCAATGAGGAATCGGTCTCCAAGCTTTTCGACTGACGCGTCATGGCATCCGGCACGAGACTTGCTCGCAGGTCTGCGGATCGACCAGCCTTGGTCATTGGTGCAGGATGGGTGACGGTCACATTGTGGCCCAAGCCGACGTCGTAGCCTCAACTGTTTGTACTGTCAGGGAAGCCTCCGGATGATTTCTGCCCTTCGCGTCACCGGTACGCTTGTCGCCCTCGGCATGGTCGCGGTTCTGTCGGCCTGCTCGAGCCCCCCGCCACCCCCGCCTCCGCCACCCCCACCGCCGGTGGTCAGCCTGTCGCCCAAGCTGATCGCGGAGGCGGCCGCCTACCACTACTATATGCGCCGGGTCAGCGCGGTGACGCCCGACTTCGCCGATGGCGAGGCCATTGCCAGTGCGGTCACCCTGGGGGCGGCCTATGAACCCAAGCAACTTCAGCGCGGTGCCACGGCCTATGGTGCCATTGTCGCCCTGCAGGATCGCGCCTTTGTGGCCGGTGTCCGTACCTATGCGACAAATGTCAGCCAGCGCCGCGAAGTGGTTGCCGCCCTGTTGCAGAACCCCGCCTATGTGTTGGGCATGACCGGATCGACCAGCGCGGCCGGCCTGGTCAAGACCGCCCTAAGCGCCGAGGGCCAGCGGCTCTATGACGCCGGCCTGGCCGTCAAACAATCGGCCTATGACCTTCAAAAGCAGAAATGGTCGAAGTCCGATGTGCTCAATCGCGACCTGCGGCTCGCCCAGGCCAAGATGCTCTCGGCCACCCCGGTGGTGGGAGATCTTGAGGAGACCGCGCGCCTGCAGCAGGCGGCTATGGGCGTCACCCCCCTGGACCTGACAGCCGAACCCTCGACTCCGCCCTACAGCCCCATCGTGGTTCGCGGCCTTGCGGTCGCCGCCCTGGCGATTCTTGGTGAAGGCGGCGATGCCAATGTTGAGACCCTGATGGCGGTGATGGCCGAACCCAATGTGGCCTTCTGCATGAACATGACCAAGCTGAACCTCTATCAGTGCCTGGCAGTCTCCAGGCCGCACTACGAGGACATCTTCTGCCTGGGTCAGCACATCATGATGGACACCGGCCGCTGCGTGATCAAAGCCTCCGGCTCGGCGGAACCCTATGAGGCCAAGTTCATTCCCAAGGTCACGCTCACCGCTGGTGGCTACAAGGTGACCCCGCCAAAAGCGGCCAAGAAGAAGGCCGCCACCAAGAAGCGCTGAATCATAGGCCCGGCCCGTTGCCACGGGCGGGGCTTTTGTGTATCTACGCCCACCTTTCGACCCCAGGAGGGTCGTCCGTCGCCGCGCGGGACTTTCGCGCGGCGGTTTCGTTTTGAGGCAAGGCCATGGCCGATATCATTTTGAACGTTGAAGTGCGTGAGCGCACGGGCACCGGTGGCGCGCGCGAGACTCGCCGGTCGGGCATGGTCCCGGGTGTGCTGTATGGCGGTGCCCAGGACCCGGTCGCCATTTCGGTGAAGGTCAATGAGTTCCGCAAGGCGCTCTACACCGGCAAGCTGCTGGGCCACCTGGTGACTCTGAAGTATGGCGACGAGACCCAACAGGTCATCGCCAAGGCCGTGGATCTGCACCCGGTCAATGACGAGCCGGTTCACTTCGACCTGTACCGGGTTGATGAGCACCAGCTCATCAAGATCGAGGTGCCCGTGCACTTCAAGAACCACGAGGCCTCTCCGGGCCTCAAGAAGGGCGGCACGCTCAATGTGGTGGTCCACAATGTCGAGCTGGCCTGCCCTGCCGACCACATTCCCGAAGAACTGGTTTTCGACCTGACCGGTCTGGAAATCGGCGACACCATCCGTATGTCGGCCTTCACCCTGCCCGAAGGCATCAAGCCCGGTGCCCATCGCGACTTCGTGGTGGCAACCCTGGCCGGTTCGTCGGCCTCGGCCTCGGCCAGTGCGTCGGGCGACGAGACCGAAGCCTAAGTCCTGTCGGCTTCGGATGACCTCATCCGGAGCCGATAGCCAAGGCTTCAGAGCAGAGGGCCTATGCTGATCCTCGCGGGCCAAGGCAACCCTGGCGCTCAGTACGCCAAGAACCGGCACAATATCGGCTTCATCGCCGTCGACGAGATCGCCAAGCGCTGGCGGTTCGGGGCTGAACGCAGCAAGTTCTCGGGCCTGGCCCGAGAGGGCGAGATCGACACCCCGCAGGGGCCGGTCAAGACCCTGATCCTCAAGCCCCAGACCTTCTACAACGAGAGCGGCCGGGCCGTAGCTGCAGCCCTGAAGTTCTACAAGGCCACCCCCGCCGAGTTGGTCCTCTTCTATGACGAGATCGACCTGGCGCCGGGCCGCTTTCGCATGAAGACTGGCGGCGGGGCTGCAGGCAACAATGGGGTCCGCTCGGTCACCGCCCATATCGGTGCCGACTTTCGCCGCGCCCGCCTGGGGGTTGGCCATCCGGGCCATCCGGAGCGGGTCCAGGGCCACGTCCTGTCGGACTTCCACAAGGTTGAGCACCCCTGGGTCATCGACCTGTTGAAGGCCGTGGCCGAGGCCGCTCCCCTGCTGGCGGCCGGTGAGGACGACAAGTACCAGACAGAGGTCCTGCGCCTGGCCCCCGCCGACAAAAGCGACACCCGCCAAGCCCGGCGCTCAACGCCCGAGACCTGACCCACGGTCTTGGGCGCGGCGCCCAGACGTGTTAGGTCGCCCGACCCTGATAGGAATTTCGAGTCCATGGCCCTGAAAGTCGCGATCGTCGGCCTGCCCAATGTCGCCAAGTCGACCCTGTTCAACGCCCTGACCCAGACGGCCTCAGCCCAGGCGGCCAACTATCCCTTCTGCACCATCGAGCCCAATACCGGCGACGTGGCGGTGCCCGAGCCGCGCCTGGATGCGCTGGCCGCCATCATCCCGTCCAAGGAGATCATCCCGGCCCGAATCAATTTCGTCGACATCGCCGGCCTGGTGCGCGGGGCCTCCAAGGGCGAGGGGCTGGGCAATCAGTTCCTGGCCAATATCCGCGATTGCGACGCCGTGGCCTTCGTCGCCCGCTGCTTCATTGATGACGACATCACCCATGTGGAGGGCAAGGTCGATCCGCTCTCCGATCTGGAGACCATCGAGACCGAGCTGATGCTGGCCGACCTGGAGAGCCTGGAAAAGCGGGTCAACAACCTGGAGAAGCGCGCCAAGGCCGGCGACAAGGAGAGCGCCCAGACCCTGCGTCTGGTGAACCTGGCCCTGACTGAACTGAACGCCGGTCGTTCAGCCCGCAAGGCCGTCGTGGCCGCCGAGGACGAGAAGGCCTGGCGTATGCTGCAACTCCTGACCTCCAAGCCGGCCCTCTATGTCTCCAATGTCGATGAGGGATCGGCCGCCGACGGCAACGAGATGTCGCGGCTGGTGGCCGAGCGCGCCACCCGCGATGGCGCCGACCACGTCGCCATCTCCGCCCAGATAGAGAGCGAGATCGCCATGCTCGACGCCGGAGAGCGCGCCGAGTTCCTGGAGACCCTGGGCCTCACCGAACCAGGCCTCAACAAGCTGATCCGAGAGGCCTATCATCTGCTGGGTCTGCAGACCTATTTCACCGTCGGCCCCAAGGAGGCGCGGGCCTGGACGATCCATAAGGGCGACACCGCCCCGCAGGCGGCCGGCGTGATCCATACCGATTTCGAGAAGGGCTTCATCCGCGCCGAGACCATCGCCTATGAGGACTATGTCGGACTCAAGGGCGAAGCCGGGGCCCGCGAGGCCGGGAAGTTCCGCCAGGAGGGCAAGGAGTACGTCGTCCGAGACGGCGACGTCCTGAACTTCCGCTTCAATGTGTGAGGCTGGGGTCGACCATCCCCGCCCACCGGCCTATCTCAGACCTCAAGATCGGGGAGCGACATCATGGGTGACTATTCGACTTTGACGGGGGCCGACGGCTTTGATTTCGCGGTCTATCGCGCGGTGCCGAAGGGCGCGCGCAAGGGCGGCGTGGTGGTGATCCAGGAGATCTTCGGGATCGACGAGCACATCAGGCGCGACGTCGACCGGTGGGCCGATCTTGGCTATGAGGCCATTGCGCCCTCCCTCTATGACCGCCGCGAGCCGGGCTTTACCGCCGGGCACGATCCGGCGGGTCTGACGGCCGGCGTGACCCACGCGCGCGCCACGCCCCTGGATCAGGCCCTGGCCGATGTGGATGCCTGCCGCGCGGCCATGGCCAGCGCCGGCAAGGTCTTTATGGTGGGCTATTGCTATGGCGGGTCGCTGACCTGGCTGGCGGCCTGCCAGTTGGAGGGGTTTGCCGCTGGGTCGAGCTATTATGGCAGCCTGGTCCAGGCCAATGCCGACAAGATCCCCAAATGCCCGGTGATCCTGCACCTGGGCCGCAAGGACGCCGGGATCCCCGCCGACGAGGTCAAGGCCGCCGTCCAGGCCGCCAATCCGGGCGTCGCGGTCTATATCTACGAGGAGGCCGGCCACGGCTTCAACAACGAGGACCCCGAGCGTCTGAACCGGTCCAGCGCCGATCTCGCCCGCCAGCGAACCCTGGACCTGTTCGCCGCAGCCTGAGCGCAGCCTAGCTGCCGGGCTCCTCAATCCGTTTGCGGGCCTCGGGGTCACGCTCCAGCCAGCGGACCAGGATCGACTGGGCCGCAAGGATACCTATGCCGGCGGCATAGCCCCCGAACACCGCGCTGGGATAGGGGCCGCCGGTGGCGACGGCGGCCACCTGCCAGTAGATGAAACCGGCGGCGGCCATCAGCAGGCCCACCCCCGTCAGAACCGAGACCGTGGTCTGACCAAACCCCGACAGAAAGCTCATCCACACATAGCGCGCCAAGGCGCGCCGGAGCGGCAGGACCAGCATGGGCAGGGCCAGGCTGGCCAGGGCTGCCAGGGCGGGCCACACCAGGGCATGGCGGGCCACGACGGCGGTGCCACCCGGCAAGACGCTGAAGGCATGAACCACGGCCCCGGCATAGATCAGGGATGACGCCGCCACCGCCACATCCTGCATACGTTTGAAATCGCGCCAGGCCTTGATGAGGGCCATGTCAGCCTGCCACCGAGGCGGCTTCAATCAGGGGGTGGGCGGCGTTCTGGCAAACCATGGCCTACATATCGCCGAGCCTGCGGGTCTTGGCTATGCTCGCCAGGACCATGGATGTCGCCCCTGCCCTGTTCCTGGCCGCAATCAGCCTGGCACCCCTGCTGGCCCGGGCTGCGGCCTGCTGGTTTGAGCACGGGGTGGTGGTGGTCCCGGCCCGGGTCGCCGGGGTGGCCGGGGACTACATCCTCGATACAGGCGCACCTGCCACCCTGCTGCACGAGACCCGGGCGCAGATGGAGGGCCATGCCGAGACCAACCTGCGGGGCGAGGTGCGGGTCGCGGGCCTGGCACTGACGGACCAGACCGTGGCGGTGGCCGATCTCGATGCGCGGACCTATGGCTTTGAGACCCCCATCGCAGGGGTGATCGGGGCTGACGTCCTGGCAGGGCAGATTGTGGATATCGACTTCGCGCCCTGTCGGGTGACCATCTGGGAGCCCGGGAAGGCGCCGCGCTTCCAGGCCGATCAGATCTTGGCCATGCCGATGGTCAACGGACAGCCAACCGTCATGGCTGCGGTCGCAGACGGCCCCAGGCCGGCCGTGGGGCAGTTTGGACTCTCCACCGGGCTGGATGCGGCGATCCGGCTCGATGAAGGCCAGGCGCGCGTCCCTGGGGCCCGGCTTGAAGACCTCGCGCCCTATGGCGCGCGGCGCGCGCAGCTCCGCGCCCTGTCCTTCGCAGGCACACTGTTTGAGACCCTGCCGGCCGGGCTGGAACCCTCAGCCGAGGGGAGGCTCGGGACCCTTGGTGCGCAGGTTCTGTCGCATTGGCATGTGAGGTTCGACTTTTCACGCGGCCACTTGCTGCTGGGTCCGTCGGCCCAAACGAAAAAGGCCCCGGCTGTGACCGGGGCCTTCAATCGTCTTCGTCACGCCTCTCAGTGGGCGACGTTGCGCCAGATCCGGCGGTAGCTGAGGAATAGCAGGCCTGAGAAGATCAGCAGGTAGATCATCGCCGCCACACCGAACTGCTTGCGCTCGGTCTGCTTGGGCTCCGAAGCCCAGGCCAGGAAGGCCACCACGTCGCGGGCCTGATTGTCCAAGGTGGGCTTAGTGCCATCGTCGAAGGTGACCTTTCCGTCTTCCAGGGGTGGGGCCATCGCGATGAAGCCGCCCTTGGGGGCGTGACCCTTGCCCTTGTAGAAGGCGGTCATGTCCCCTGACATATAGGGGTTGTAGTGCTTGCCCTCTGGAACCTCGAGGCCGGCCGGCGTCGCCACATAGCCCGTCAGGATCGAGTAGACGTATTGCGCGCCCTCTTCCCGGGCCTTGATGATCACCGACAGGTCCGGCGGCAAGGCACCGCCATTGGACGCGCGAGCGGCGGGTTCGTTGGGGAAGGGATTGGGGAACCGGTCGGCTGAGGTACCCGGACGCTGTATGACATCGCCGGTCTCAGAGTCGATATCGTTGACCTGATAGTCCTTGGCGATCGCCTTGACCGTCGGGTTGTCGTTCGGATTGGGGAATTCGGCGTTGTAGAACGGACCGTTCTTCTGCCCAAGATTACGGAAGCTCATCAGGTTCATCGAGTGGCAGGCTGCACAGACCTCCCGATAGACCTTGTAGCCACGCTGGACCTGGGCCTGGTCGAACTTGCCGAACGGCCCCTCGAAGCCCCAGTGGACGTCCTTGGGCTCCTCATGACTGGCCGTCGAGGCCAGGGATGGACCGGCAACGAACGCGAGTCCGAACGCCGCGAGAATGAGACTTTTGCGCAGCATCTGAGGCTCAGCCCCTCTTTTCAGGCGAAGCCGCAGCACCGGCAGGTGCGTTGGCGGGATGCGATAGCACTGGCGAGGAGATCGACTCTGGCTGAGGCAGCGGCGTTTCGGTGAGCCCGAGCACCGGCAGGGCGATCAGGAAGTAACCGAAATAATACAACGTCGCCACGCGGGAGAGCCAGACCATCGAGTTCACATCGGCGTCCATCATCTGGAACATGGTCATGCCCGGGATCACCTGATCGTCGGGAAGACGACCACCGCAATAGCCCAGCACGAGGCAGGTCAGCACAAAGAGGCCGAAATAGAGCTTGGCCGTGGGCCGGTAGCGCATGGAGCGCACCTTGGAGGTGTCGAGCCAGGGCAGGACAAACAGCATGGCGATGGCGCCGAACATGGCCAGCACGCCACCCAACTTGTCAGGAACCGCCCGCAGGATCGCGTAGAACGGCAGCAGGTACCACTCCGGCACGATATGGGCCGGAGTCACCAGGGGGTTGGCCGGGACATAGTTCACCGCATCGCCCAAGGCATTGGGCTGGAAGAACACGAAGGCGGCGAACAGCATCATGAACACCGAAATCGCGAAGCCGTCCTTCACCGTATAGTAGGGGTGGAAGGGGACGGTATCTTCCTTGGACTTCACGTTCACCCCGGTGGGGTTGCCGTTGCCGGGCACGTGCAGGGCCCAGATGTGCAGGATCACCACCCCGGCAATCATGAAGGGCAACAGGAAGTGCAGTGAGAAGAACCGGTTGAGGGTGGCATTGTCCACCGCAAACCCGCCCCAAAGCCAGGTGGTGATGGACTCGCCGACGACCGGCAAGGCCCCCAGCACATTGGTGATAACCACCGCGCCGTGGAAACTCATCTGACCCCAGGGCAGGACGTAGCCCATGAAGGCGGTGATCACCAACAGCAGATAGATCACGCAGCCGAGGATCCAAAGCACCTCGCGCGGGGCCTTATAGGACCCGTGATAGAGGCCGCGGAACATGTGGATATAGACCGCGAGGAAGAACATCG
>JANPAO010000239.1:0-2287 GCA_031429955.1 Phenylobacterium sp.
TCGGTCTCCTTGCGCGCGCCCTTCCGGCCTGATGGTCGCCATCAGACCGGGGGCGGGCCCGCGTCGTACATGGGTTGGGACCGGGGGGACGGCGGACGTTGCACCGCCGTCCCAAGGCCGGCTCAGTATCCACCTTGGATGGTCAGGGTGACGTTCCCGTCGCCGACCTGGCGGGTCTGGGTGGTTTGGCCGCGGCCGACCTGGATGATGCCGGAGATATTGTTGGAGCCCGACTGCTCGGCGACGGCTGTGTGACCAGAACCGATCTGAGCGATGCCGGAGATGTTGTTGTTGCCGTCCTGATAGGTGCGAGCCGACAGGTTGTTGCCCTGCTGTCCGGTCACGGAATAGTTGTTGCGACCGTATTGATCGCTGATCACGCGGTTACGCGAACCGTACTGGGTGTTCTGCACATAGTTGCGGAAGCCGCGCTGGCGGGCCTGTGCGGAATTGGCGTAGCCGATCTGCTCGGACACGATGCGGTTCCAACGGCCGTTCTGAACACCGGCCGAGGAATTGGCCTGGCCGTACTGGTCGATGACGATGGCGTTCTGGGCGCTGGCTTGGTTGGCACCGAGGCTCAGGAAGAGCGCGGTGGTGGCGGCGAGGATGAGGCGTTTCATGGTCGTTCTCCTGGTTTGGTCCGCTGGCAGGGCGAAGGCCCCCGCGGCTTGCAATCCAGGTTGATCATGTTGCGGCTGAGGTCTCCCTGAAGCCCCCGTTCACCCACAGTTCACGCGACAGGCGAGCGGCAGGAGCGGCTTTAGCGCGCGCCTACTGCGGGTTCGTCATGCGACCGACAGCGACCATGGTGGCGTCCTGCAGGGCGCCGCCGGCCAGCAAGATCACGCCCGACAGCGTGCCGCCCAGGGTCGAGTACTCTATCGTGCTGAGACCACGGTCGTCGGCAAGGAGAACGGCGATCCTCCCGACCAAGGCAGACCAGGGCGAGGGCTGAGACGCTGATACGAAAGTTTGCACGAGCAGGACCTGAGCGACGATGTCGGGAGGTCACTCTCGCAACGCGGGTCTAAACCGAGGCGAAGAGACGTGGTTTCAAGGCCTTAACCTAAGGCTCAGGTGGTTGTGGCGTTTGCCGCCCAGTCGACGAGCCAGTTGCAAGGGTGCCGGGGGATGACGGCAAGGGCGATGGCTACCGCGCGTGGCTGCCGCCGACATGCTCGACAAGGTCTAACTGGTCGAAGTGCTTGCTCATGCGATAGCTGCCCTCGTCAGTTTGGCTCAAATAGCCAAGGCGCTCCAGGACTGCGAGCCGTCGGCGCACCGTCTGACGGGGGATGCCGGTCATGTCCGACAGGGCCGTGGCGGTGAGGAGCGCGTCGAACGGCAGGTCACCGAAGGTGGCGCTAGAGCCAAAGACGCGCTGCTGTTCGGCGAGGCAGGCTAGGTTGAACGCCTGGAGAATATGAAAGGCCGGGACGTCCAGACCATCGTTCTTGCGGAAGTTTACGAAGAAGCTGAAGAGTTTGGCCGCCGTTCGAAGCCGATCTCCGACGGTCGCCTGTGTTCCTGCAGCCCCAGCTGAATCTGTAGAGGGGAGCGAGACGACGTTGTCGAAAGCAGGTAACATTGCAGAGCCAAATCAACCCTATTTGACGCTCATTAAGCCATATGCATCCATAGGACGCCACCTACCAAAAGTTGTAGCCTACTCAAAATGAGTAAGAGACTTGGGCCTCTACTTGCAATGAAAGTGTCACGGTTTCCGCAAGGCGAGATTGTCTGCCAGTTTTTGGTAGGTACCGTCGTTAACCGCTGCGGTAACCTGGGCGGTAGCAACGATAACGGACCGGACCGAGGATGGTGCGGAGGCCTCTAGGCCTACAAGAAACCCCATAACCGCGATCAGCAGGACCTGGACGCCTAGCATCTAGACCCCCGAGACGGGACAACCGGAGGGAAGTGGCTGGCCTGCCTCGCCAGCCGCTAGACAACGAGCCTCGATCACCAAGGCGGTCATTCGATCGGCGTAGCCCTTAATAGCTGGGCCGGCGGCATAGCCGGCCCCCATCAGGGCAACACCCAGTGTCGCCAGAAGGATCGTGGCCTCGACAGAGGCGAGGCCACGACTATCTGTCAGGATTCGCCGAAGGACAGAGCGCATCCTAATTTACCCCCAAGTTCGCAATCAGCCTTCGCCATCCGCGTCAGGTGCGGGCGCAGGCGCAGGCGCCTTCTTCGGGGCCTTCTTCGGGGTCTTCTTGATGGGCTTCGCCTTGCTATTCTTCGTACCCTTCTTGGTGGGCTTCGCCTTGCTCTTCTTCGT
>JANPAO010000240.1:0-4194 GCA_031429955.1 Phenylobacterium sp.
GGGCGGCCGCCGAGGTCGCGATGCAGGCGGCCAGGCAGGGAGAGGTGTCGTGACAGCCGAACCTCCGAGGGTGCCAACCCCAACCGAGCGGCCAAGGCCCGACGCAGATGCGCAGCGTGGCGCGTTCTCGGCTCTGAGTCCGGCGGCGGCTGGCTGTGAACCTCGCGCAGCAGGGGCCGTCCCAGGCTCGAGGTCAGGTCACCGCCCTGAAGGGCCAGGGCCACATCCTCCAACTGATAGAGCGGTCGCGGAGGCGGCGGCGTCAGGACGACCACGGCAAAGGTGATCATCTGGGCTGCAACCAGACTCAGGACCAGCAAGCCGACAAGCTGCAGGGCGATAGGTGCGCCGCCCCGCCTCATGACCGGGTGACCTTGGCGTCCAGCAGATAGCCGGCACCCCGATAGGTCCGGATCACCTCAACGGCGACGCAGGCATGCAGCTTGCGTCGCAGCCGACTGATCTGCACGTCGATGGCGCGGTCAAAGATATCGGCATCCCCGCCGCGCGCCCGCTCGATCAGCTGATCGCGGGACAGAATCTGTTGGGGACTCTCCAGAAACACACTGAGCAACGAAAACTCGCCCGACGTCAGCAGGATGCTGACACCATCTGGGGCCCGCAACTGACGGCGCACGCTGTCCAGCCGGAAACCCAGAAAGCCATAGGTCTTGCCCTTGGGCACACCGGCCTTGCGGCTGTCCTCCCGCCGTCGCAACACAGCCCGGACCCGTGCCAGCAGTTCGCGCGGGCTGCAGGGCTTGGGCAGATAGTCGTCGGCTCCCAGCTCCAGGCCCAGGATCCGGTCGATCTCCTCGCCCATCGCCGAGAGCATGATGATCGCCGGCCCCCCCTCCCCGGCCAGCCGCCGACAGATGGACAGGCCATCCTCGCCGGGAAGCATCAGGTCCAGGACGATCAGGTCGATGGGAACTGCCGCCAGGGCCAGCTCCATGCTGGGTCCGTCGCTGGCCTGGGTGACCCCATAGCCATGCTGGCCCAGATAGTCGGCAATCCCCGCCCTCAGTTCCAGGTCGTCGTCGACCACCAGGATCTGAGGGGCGGAATAGGCAGAAGGGTCAGCGGGCATCGCAGTGTTCGTGCCGATCAAATGTGGCGGCGCAATCACCGACCCGCCACATTTGACCTCTTCTGGCCGCAGCCTTGCAAGCCTAGAGCGTGACAGCTTCAAGTGGATGCCCGTTGAAGCGCTTGTCACGCTCTAAACTTTTGAATCTAGACCCTTCTTACCATTTCAGATGAATCCATCTGAAATGGTCAGGGTCTAGCGCGACGGACCGTCACCGCCCGGGCCACCGCGACCCATCATGCCATGGCCCATCATCGGGGGGCCGCCGTGGTGGCGTCCCATCTTGCCTGGGCCGCGCATACGCTGCAGGGCGTCAAATACCGCCTGCTGGTCGGGTGAGAGCGAGGCATAGAAGGTGCGGGTCGCGGCCGCAACCTTGGCCCGGCGATCCTGGTGATCGGCCGATCGCTTGCTCATCATGTCCAGGCGCTGCGGCGTGGTTTGAGCCCCCGCTGGCGGCTCCATCGCCATCATCCCGTGTCCGCCGGGCGGATGGACGGCGTCGCGGAAGGTGCGCCAGGCGGTTTCCTGGTCGGGTCGCAGGCGCAGGATGGTGTGCATGTCCTTGTCCATCTGGGCGCGGCGCTCACCCATCCTGGCCTGCATCTGGGCATGATCGGGCATTCCACCCATCTTGGGTGGCGGGGTCTGGGCACTGGCGGTTCCGGCGAAGGCCAGGACGCCAATGGCGGCGAGAGCGGCAAGACGAGGGGTCATGGGTTGGTTCCTTGAGGGGCGATGACCTTGGATCTCATGGGAACCCGCCACCATGATGTCCGTCAAAATCACACTCTGAAACCAAACTGCAATGGTTGGGGCAGGTCACGGGCATGAGGGTGCAGGCCAAGTGAACGCTTGCCGAACGGTGTTTGGAAGGTCTGGATGGGGCGGCGGCGCGAGGCCGGACCTGGAGACGACGATGGCCGATGGTGCGGTGGATATCCTGAGCGACAAGCAGGCCAAGGCCCGCAAGGACGCCTATGAACAGCCCCTGGAGACGCTGAATCCGGCGCGGGCCTCGCTGTTTCGTGACGATGCCATGTGGCCGATGTTTGAGCGCCTGCGGGCGGAGAGCCCGGTCCACTATACGCCCGACAGCAATTACGGGCCCTATTGGTCTATCACCCGGTACAACGACATCCTGGCGGTGGACTCCAACCATCAGGTGTTCTCCTCGGCCAAGGGCATCGCGCTCAGCCCCAAGGCCAGTCAGGGGTTCCGTGATCCCAACAACAGTTCCACCAACTTCATCGCCATGGACCCGCCGCGCCACGATGTGCAGCGCAAGACCGTCAGCCCGGCTCTGTCGCCCCATGCCCTGATGGTGATGGCACCGCTGATCCGCGAGCGGGCCGGCCTGATCCTCGACAGCCTGCCGGTGGGGGAGGCCTTCGACTGGGTGGATCTGGTCTCCAAGGAACTGACCACCATGACCCTGGCGACCCTGTTTGCCTTTCCGTTTGAGGAGCGGCGCAAGCTGACCCGCTGGTCGGACACCATGACCACGGGTCCAGGTCTTGGGCCGGCGGCGACCATCGAGGAGTTCCGCGCCATCATGGCCGAGTGCTTCGGCTATTTTACCGAGCTCTGGAACCAGAGGGTCAATGCCCCACCCACCGGGGATCTGATCTCCATGCTGGCCCACGGCGAGGAGACCCGCAACATGACGATGGGGGAGTTCCACGCCAATGTCGCCCTGCTGATCATTGGCGGCAATGACACCACCCGCAACACCATCTCCGGCTCAGTCCTGGCGCTGAACCAGAACCCGGACCAGTACGACAAGCTGCGGGCCGATCCTTCGCTGATCGCCTCGATGGTGTCGGAAACCATCCGGTGGCAGACGCCGCTGGCCCACATGTCGCGCACCGCCACCCAGGACTATGAGCTAGGGGGCAAGACCATCAAGGCCGGCGACAAGGTGGTGATGTGGTACGTCTCGGGCAATCGCGACGAGCGGGTGATCGACAACCCCAATGCCTACATCATCGATCGGCCAAGGCCGCGCCAGCACATGTCCTTCGGCTTCGGTATCCACCGTTGCGTCGGCAACCGGCTGGCCGAGCTGCAATTGACCATCATCTGGGAGGAGATCCTCAAGCGGTTCCCAGACATCAAGCTACTGGAGGAGCCCAAGCGGTCCTTCTCGGTGTTCGTGAAGGGCTATGAGGACATGAAGGTTGTGCTGCCCTCCAGGGTCTAGATTTTTTGTTTTGACGCGCGTTTCGTCCGAAAACCGGTCCCCACTTTTCGGAACGCGCTTCAGATCTGCACCAGGGTCTCATCGTGGCGGGGCAGGCGGCCGCGCAGGGACATGTGGCCATGCAGTTGGGCCACGCAGTGGCTGGCGGTCTTTTCAAAAAGGAAGGGCAGGACCGCGTGGATCATGCAGGCAATCCCGGCCACGAACAGGGTCCAGCCAAAGCCGGCCGCCGCCGCCATGTGCTCGGCATAGGTCTCGCCCACCTGGTGGGGATGCTTGGTGAAGTGCGCGATCATGATGGCCCCCGTGACTGACGGACATCTTGGGCCTGGTCGGTGAAAGATTCATTGTCGATTTTGTCGCGTTCTGGACCTATAGGAGAATAATATTCTCTATCTTGGGCAACAATCTTGAAAACTGTTCTCGACGCTATCGACCGGCGGCTGCTGCGCGAACTGCAGGCTGACGCCACCATCTCCGTCGCCGACCTGGCCGAGCGAGTGGGTCTGTCCCAGACGCCCTGCTGGAAACGGGTCAAGCGGCTCACCGACGAGGGGGTCATTGAGCGCCGCGTGGCGCTGCTGGACCGCGAGAAGCTCGACCTGGGATTGGTGGTCTTTGTCTCAATCCGCACGGCCCGACACGACGAAGCCTGGCTGACGGGCTTTGCCAAGGGCGCCTCGGCCCTGCCGGAGGTGGTGGAGTTCTACCGGATGAGCGGCGAGACCGACTATCTGCTCAAGGTGGTGGTGAGCGACATCGCCGCCTATGACCGCTTCTACAAACGCCTGATCGCCACGGCGGAACTGGGGGACGTCTCGTCCTCCTTCGCCATGGAACAGATCAAGTTCACGACGGCACTGCCTCTGTGATCCTCCGTCAGCCGGAGGCGATCATCGCC
>JANPAO010000241.1:0-4121 GCA_031429955.1 Phenylobacterium sp.
CCTTCTCGAAGATCACCCCGGTCATCGTCCGCTCGGGCTTTGACGAGTTGAAGGCCTCGCCCTGGGATAAGGAGGACGCCTTCCATGAGGACATCCCGATCCTCAACTTCCTGGTGCCCAAGGAATTCACCCACGAAGACGGCCGCCTGACCGGGGTGATCTTCGAGAAGGTCGTGGCCCAGTTCGATGCCCAGGGCCGTCGCAAGCTGGTGGCCTCTGGCGAACCTGATCAGCACTTTGCCTGCGATGATGTGCTGGTGGCGGTGGGCCAGGAGAACGCCTTCCCCTGGATCGAGCAGGACCTGGGCCTGGCCTTCGACGACTGGGGCATGCCCAAGGTCGATGAGGTCACCTTCCAGTCGACCCTGCCCAAGGTCTTCTTCGGCGGTGACGCTGCCTTTGGACCCAAGAACATCATCTGGGCCGTGGCCCAGGGCCATGACGCAGCCATCTCCATCGACAAGTTCTGCCAGGGCCAGGATGTCGCCGATCGTCCGCCGCCCGGCACCTCGATGGTCAGCCAGAAGATGGGCATCCACGAGTGGAGCTATGACAACGACGTCTCAAACGACTTGCGCCACCGCGTGCCGCTGCGGGAGAAGGGCGAGGCCCTGAAGAATGTCCGGCTGGAGGTGGAACTGGGCTTCGACGCCAAGCTGGGATTTGCCGAGGCCCAGCGCTGTCTCAACTGCGATGTCCAGACGGTGTTTTCCGAGCCGATCTGCATCGAGTGCGATGCCTGCGTCGACATCTGCCCGGTGGATGCCATCACATTCACTGCCAATGGCGAGGAGGCCGATCTGCGAACCCGGCTCAGCGCGCCGGCCCTGAACCTGACCCAGGATCTCTATGTCTCCTCGGAGCTGAAAACCGGCCGGATCATGGTCAAGGACGAGGATGTCTGCCTGCACTGCGGCCTCTGCGCCGAGCGTTGTCCCACCGGGGCCTGGGACATGCAGCAGTTCACCCTGGAGATGACCCATGCGGGAGAGACTCCATGCGCCCGCTAGCCGCCGTCAATGACTTCGTGGTCAAGTTCGCCAATGTGAACGGCTCGGGCTCCGCCAGCGCCAATGCCATGTTTGCCAAGTCCTTCCTGCGGATGGGCATTCCTGTGGCGGCCCGCAACATCTTCCCCTCCAATATCCAGGGCCTGCCCACCTGGAACGAGGTGCGGATCACTGAGGCGGGTCACCTGGGCCGCCGGGGCGGGGTGGACCTGATGGTGGCCATGAACCCCCAGACCTGGGACCGCGACCTGGCCGAGATCGAGCCCGGCGGCTACCTCTTCTATGACAATACCAAGGCCCTGCCGCCGTCGAAGTTTCGGCAGGACATCACCGTGGTGGGGGTGCCCCTGACCCAGATGTGCAATGAGGCCTATAGCGTTCCGCGCGAACGGCAGCTCTTCAAGAACACCATCTATGTCGGGGCCTTGGCGGCTCTGCTGGACATCGAGATCGGGGTCATCGAGCAACTACTGGCCGAGCAGTTTGCCGGCAAGGATCGGCTGATCTCGGCCAATGTCGCGGCTCTGCACATGGGGGCTGACTATGTGAAGGCCAATCTCGAACCCCTGGGCCTGCGCGCACGCCGTGCCGACAAGGTGGGCGACCGCATCTATGTCGAGGGCAACATGGCCGCCGGCCTGGGGGCCGTCTATGGCGGGGCCACGGTCTGCGCCTGGTACCCCATCACGCCCTCGACCTCGCTGGCGGAGGCCTTCACCGACTTCTGCGCCGATTATCGCACCGACCCGGAGACCGGCAAGGCGCGCTACGCCATCGTCCAGGCCGAGGACGAGATTGCCTCCATCGGCATGGTTGTGGGGGCCGGCTGGAACGGCGCGCGGGCCTTTACAGCGACGTCTGGACCCGGCATCTCGCTGATGCAGGAGTTCGTGGGCCTGTCCTATTTCGCCGAAATCCCGGCGGTGATCTTCGATGTGCAGCGTGGTGGTCCCTCCACCGGCATGCCCACCCGCACCCAGCAGTCTGACATCCTCTCGGCGGCCTATGCCAGCCATGGGGACACCAAGCACGTCCTGCTGTTGCCGCAGGACCCGGCGGAATGTTTCGAGTTCGGGGCCCTGTCCTTTGACCTGGCCGACCGCCTCCAGACGACCATCTTTGTCATGCTCGACCTGGATATCGGCATGAACGAGTGGCTCACCGAGCCCTTCGCCTGGGATGACACCCGCCAGCTGGATCGCGGCAAGGTGATGAGCCATGCCGACCTGGAGACTGGGGTCGATTTCGGTCGCTATCTGGACGTCGATGGCGACGGCATTCCCTTCCGCACCTATCCGGGCACCCATCCCACCCGGGGTGGCTACTTCACCCGTGGCACCTCTCGCAATCCCTATGCCCGCTATAGCGAGGAGGGCGGCGTCTATGTGGACAACGTCCAGCGCCTGCTGCGCAAGTTCGAGACCGCCAAGGGCCTGGTGCCCGCGCCTGTGCGCCGCAAAGCCTCGCGCCCGACTTCCACCGGGGTGATCTATTACGGCTCCACGGGGGCGGCCATGGATGAAGCCCTGGGGGTGATGGAGAGCCAGGGCCAGCACGTCGATGCCCTGCGGGTGCGTGGCTTCCCCTTCGCCGACGAGGTGTTTGCGTTCATCGCCGAGCATGATCAGATCTTCGTGGTGGAACAGAACCGCGACGCCCAGCTTCGGGCCTTGGTGATCAATGAGGGCGGGGTCGATCCGGCCAAGCTAACGGCGGTCCTGCACTATGACGGCACCCCGATCACCGCCCGCTTCATCATCGGCCAGATCGCCGCCCGGCTGACCCCAGCCGAGCCGACGTCGCAACGCCGCCAGGTCCGTGAGGCCGCCGAATGACCTACATCACCAAGCCCCAACTGCATCACCCGGGGCTGGCGCCCAACGCCCTGGGCAAGACCCGCAGGGACTATGAGGGGTCGGTCTCGACCCTCTGCGCCGGCTGCGGCCATGACTCGATCTCTGCGGCCATCATCCAGGCCGCCTATGAGTTGGACCTGCCGCCGCATCGGGTCGCCAAGCTGTCGGGCATTGGCTGTTCTTCCAAGACGCCGGACTACTTCCTGGGAGCGTCCCATGGGTTCAATACCGTACACGGACGGATGCCTTCGGTGCTGACCGGTGCCAACCTTGCCAATCGTGACTTGATCTATCTCGGGGTCTCCGGCGACGGCGACAGCGCCTCCATCGGGTTTGGTCAGTTCGCCCATGCCATCCGGCGCGGGGTCAACATGACCTATATCGTTGAGAACAATGGGGTCTATGGCCTGACCAAGGGCCAGTTTTCCGCCACCTCCGACAAGGGCTCGAAGTCCAAGAAGGGTGTGGTCAACCACGACAGCGCCATTGATCTGGTGAGCGTGGCCCTGCAACTGGGCGCTACCTTCGTGGCCAGGTCATTCTCCGGCGACAAGGCCCAACTTGTGCCCCTGATCAAGGCGGCTCTCAGCCATCAGGGGGCGGCCTTCATCGACTGCATCAGCCCCTGCGTGCAGTTCAACAATCACCCCGGCTCCACCAAGAGCTACGACTATGTCCGCGAGCACAATGAGGCGGTCAACAGCCTGGACCTGATCGTGCCGCGAGAGGCTATTGTGGTGGACTATGCCCCAGGCACCACCACCCTGGTGACCCAGCACGACGGCTCGATGATCAACCTGCACAAGCTGGCCGAGCACTACGATCCCACCGACCGGATCGCCGCCATGTCCTATCTGGCCCAGCGCCAGGCCCAGGGCGAGATCGTCACCGGCCTGCTCTATGTCGATCCCCAGGCCCAGGACCTGCACGAGAGCCTGGAAACGGTGACCACGCCGCTCAATGGTCTGTCGAATGCCGAGCTGGTGCCGGGCTCCAGGGTGCTTGAGAAGCTGAACGCCAGTCTGCGATAGGCACCTGAGCTGCGGCTACAGCCAGTCGGGCATGGCCTCGCGGGCCAGCATGTCCTCATAGGTCGGGCGCGGGCGGATGACGGCAAAGCGGTCGCCGTTCACCAGCACCTCAGGCACCAGCAGACGGCTGTTGTATTCGCTCGACATCACCGCCCCATAGGCCCCGGCGCTCATGAAGGCCACCAGGTCGCCGGCCTCCAGCCGGGGCAGGTCGCGGTCGCGGG
>JANPAO010000242.1:0-1755 GCA_031429955.1 Phenylobacterium sp.
GGCGGCTGGGGGACCGGGTGAGCCTGACCAAGAACCCGAGGTTCTGGGAGGCCAAGGACGTCTGCGTCGATCAGATCAACTACTATCCCACCAACGACGCCATCGCTGCGGAGCGCCGGGTGGCCCGGGGCGAGCTGGATATGAATGCCGACATTCAGTCCAATCGCATCGCCTATCTGCGCACCAAGATGCCGGGTTATGTCCACACCAACACCTATCTCGGGGTGGCCTATTTGGCCTTCAATACCGGCGTGCCCGCCTTTAAGGACAAGCGGGTCCGGGTGGCCCTGGCCATGTCGATTGATCGGGAATTCATTACCCGCAAGCTGCTGCGCGGCGGCCAGACGCCCGCCTACACCTTCGTGCCACCGGGTGTGGCGAACTACTTTGGGGCCAAGGCCCCGGCCTGGGCTGCCTGGCCGCTGGAGAAGCGGCAGATCGAGGCCCGGCGCCTGCTGGCCGCAGCTGGCTACAGCCCAGCCAACCCGCTGAAGATCGAGATCAAGCACCGCAATACGCCTGACCCCATGCTGTTCATGCCGGCGGTCCAGGCCGATTGGAAGGCCATCGGCGTCGAGGTGGGGCTGGTGCAGAACGAGACCCAGATCGCCTATGCCGCCTATCGGGCGCGCGATTTTCAGGTCGCCGACGCGGCCTGGGTGGCCGACTACAACGACCCGATGAGTTTTCTGTACCTGATGAACTCCACCACCGGGGCCCAGAACTATGGGGACTACAAGAGCCCGACTTTCGACGCCCTGTTGAAGACCGCCGACAATGAACCGGACGCGAGACTGCGAGCAGGTATTCTGGCCCAGGCCGAGCGGGTGATGCTGGACGACGCCAACGTGGCCCCGATCTTCTTCTACGTGAACAAGAACCTGGTCAGCCCGCGGGTCACCGGCTGGGTGGCCAATCTGGGCGACAATCACCCGACCCGATACCTCTGCGTGCGGCCCACCGAACCGGCGCCCAAAAGCTAAATCCGGCCATTGGCGCGACCCGCGTTGACATCCCCCCGGGTGGGTGAAAGTTTCTCGCCGTGCGGCCCGCCCAGCGGCCCCGAGTAGAAGGCGCCTTTCCGCCCATGCTGCAGTATATCGGCCGGCGTCTTCTGGTCGCGATTCCCACGCTGTTCCTGGTGATCACCGCCGCCTTCTTCATGATGCGCGCCGCGCCCGGCAGCCCCTTCGACATGGATCGCAAGCTCTCGCCCGAGATCGAGGCCAATGTCCTGGCCCAGTTCGGCATGAACAAGCCGCTGGGCGAACAATATGTCCACTACCTGGCCGGCGTCGTGCGTGGAGACCTGGGCCCCTCGCTGAAGTATCGCGACAAATCCGTGCTCGACATCGTCAAGGAGAACTATCCCGTCTCGCTGCGGCTGGGCTTCCTGGCCATCACCCTGGGCGCTGTGGTGGGCGTCAGCCTGGGGGTGATGGCGGCGCTGAGGCAGAACATGCTCACCGACAACGTGGTCATGACCGTGGCCATCCTGGGCGTCTGTATACCCACCTTTGTGACCGCGCCGCTGCTGGTGCTGGGGATCGCGTCCAAGCTGGGATGGTTGCCGACAGCTGGATGGAATGACGGGGCGCTGGCCAATATGGTCTTGCCCATCGTGGTGCTGGCCCTGCCACAGATCGCGATCATTTCGCGGCTGACCCGGGCCGGCATGATCGAGGTCCTGCACCCCAACTACGTCCGCACCGCCCGCGCCAAGGGCCTGCCGGAGGGGCTGATCGTGCGCAAACA
>JANPAO010000243.1:0-2738 GCA_031429955.1 Phenylobacterium sp.
GTCATGGGTCCTCGCAGATTGACGTTAGGTCGCGCTTGACGCACGCCCGGCGGCAGACGACTAATCCCCCAAATCAACAGGGATGCAACGCCATGAAGCTCTATAATTCCGTCGGCCCCAACCCGCACGTGGTGCGAATGTTCATGGCCGAAAAGGGGATCACTCTGCCGCTTGAGGAGATCGACATCCGTGGCGGCGACAACCGCAAGCCGCCCTTCAATGACAAGGTCAATGTGGGCGGTCAGACCCCAGCTCTAGAGATGACCGACGGGTCCATGCTGGCCGAGATCACCGTGATCTGTGAGTATCTGGAAGAGAAGAACCCCGGTTCGCCGTCGCTGATCGGCACTACGCCGGAGGAACGCGCCACCACGCGGATGTGGGTGCGGCGCATTGACCTCAATATCTGCGAGCCCCTGGCCAACGGCTTCCGCGCCGCAGAGGGTCGTCCGATGTTTGAGCCACGCATGAAGCTGGTCGGTGCCGAGGGTGCCGCTGAGCTGAAAGCCATGGCCAAGGACAAGATCATGTGGCTGGACGGCCAGATCGCCGGGCGTGACTTCATCGTGCCGGGCCGGTTCAGCCTGGCCGACATCCTGCTCTATTGCTTCCTAACCTTCGGGGCCATGGTCGGCCAACCGATCCCCGATGAGGCGACCAACATCAAGGCTTGGCATGCGCGCGTTGGGGCACGGCCGTCAGCAGCAGCTTAACCTAACTCCCTCGCCAGCACGTCGCGGTCCAGGTCCTTGTCCCAGCGGGCGATGACCAGGGTCGCGACGCCGTTGCCGACCAGGTTGGTCAAGGCGCGGCACTCGCTCATGAACCGGTCCACCCCGACCAACAGCGCCAGCGCAGTGATCGGGATGGTCGGCACGACAGCCAGCGTGGCGGCGAGCGTGATGAACCCGGCCCCCGTCACTCCGCTAGCTCCCTTTGAGGTCAGCATCGCTACCCCGAGCAGGGTCAGTTCCTGGGTGAGCGTAATGTGGGTATTGGTCGCCTGGGCCAGGAACAGGGTGGCCAGGGTCATGTAGATGTTGGTGCCGTCCAGATTGAAGCTGTAGCCGGTGGGGATCACTAGGCCCGCCGTGGTCTTGCCCACGCCAAGCCTCTGCACTTTCTCGATCATCTGCGGCAGCACGGACTCCGACGAGGACGTGCCCAGGACGATCAGCAGCTCTTCCCGGATATAGGCGAGGAACTTCAGAATCGAGAACCCCGACATCCAGGCAATCGCCCCGAGCACCACCAGAACAAACAGCAGGCTGGTGAGGTAGAAGGTCCCCACCAGGGCCGCGAGATTGACCAGGGCCGCGATGCCATACTTGCCGATGGTAAAGCCCATCGCCCCAAAGGCCCCGATGGGTGCTAACCGAACCACCACCTGAATGATCGAGAAGAACAGCTTGGAGACATCCTCCAGAGCCCCGGCCACCTTGTGCCCGAAATCCCCCAGTCGTGTGCAGGCCAGGCCAGTGATGACCGCGATCACCAGCACCTGCAGCAGCTGCCCTTCGGCGAAAGCCCCGAAGAATGTGTCTGGGATCAGGTTGAGCAGATAGTCCACCAGGGTCGGGCTGTGATGGGCCTTCTCCACATAGCCGGCGGCAATCGTGGGATCGAGGGTCGCGGGATCGACATTGAAGCCCGCCCCAGGCTGCACCACCTTGCCCACCACCAGCCCCACCACCAGGGCAAAGGTGGAGACCACTTCGAAATAGATCAGGGTCTTGCCCCCAAGGCGACCAAAGGCCTTGATATCGCTCATCCGCGCCATTCCCGCAGCGATGGTGCAGAAGATCACCGGGGCGATGGCCATCTTGATCAGCTTGATAAAGCCGTCGCCCAGAGGCTTCAGCGCAACCCCGATCTGAGGCCAGAGCCAGCCCACCAGAATACCCAGGGCTATGCCCACCAGCACCTGAACATAGAGCAGCCGAAAAAGGCGCAGAACACCCATGCTTATCCCCCTATCGCCGCAAGGTAACCTTGCGCTATCACCCCACCGGTCTGGCCCGGTAGCTCAGCAGGATAGAGCAGCGCTTTCCTAAAGCGAAGGTCGGGGGTTCGAGTCCCTCCCGGGCCGCCAGACAGTCAGCGCAACTTTGATCCTCCCTCGTTTCAGTGGACACCCATGCTAGCTTTTCGGAGCTGGAGAGGAGTGTCTGATGAGTACGCAACGCCGGGTGTTTCCGGAGTCTTTCAAACGCGAGGCGGTGGACCGTGTGGCCGCGAGTGGTCTGTCGGCGGGCACGGTGGCCCGGGAGCTGGGTCTGCACGAGACGGTACTTCGACCATGGATGACACAGTTTGGGGCGCAGGCGACGGCCCCGTCGCCGTCTGATTTGGCCTCGGAGAACGACCGGTTACGGCGTGAGAACGAGCGGCTGCGGATGGAACGCGACATCCTAAAAAAAGCCGCGCTCATCTTCGCAGCGGCCGCCCGGTGAGGTTCGGGTTCGTCGATGAGCATCGTTTGGTCTGGCCGGTGAGGGTGATGTGCAGGGTCCTGGGGCTGTCGACCAGCGGGTACTACGCCTGGCGCGACCGGCCCGAGAGCCCGCGTGCGGCGGCCAACCGGGCGCTGCTGGACGACATCGCCGAGATCCATGCGTAGAGCCATGGGACGGCGCACCCCGCGTCCACGCCGTGCTGCGCGGCCATGGCCGACGCGTCGGGCGCTCAAGGATCGAGCGGCTGATGCGCCGCGCCGGCCTTCGCGGGCTGGCGGCGCT
>JANPAO010000244.1:0-3167 GCA_031429955.1 Phenylobacterium sp.
AAGACCGGCGGCCTGACCTCCAACCTCGCCTATGAGATGTCCTGGGCCACCTTGAACTTCATCACCGGCTATCGTGAGATCAAGCAGAACTTCGCCCTGGACTTCTTCAACGGGACCGGCGCGCGGGGCGGCTATGTGATCGCCAACGCCATCGAGAACAACCAGTTCACCCAGGAAGTGAAGATTTCGGGCGAGACCGGCCGGTTTAACTGGGTCGCCGGGGCCTTCTATCTCGACGAAGAGAGCCAGACTGACGAGATCGACTATTTCGGCGTGCTGCTGGCAGACTTGGTGGTGTTGTTCATCCACCAAGTCTGCGGCTGTCTATGCCCAGAGCGACATCTCGATTTCCGACAGGCTGACCCTGACCCTCGGTGGCCGCTATACCGATGAGAAGAAGACGCTTGGCTACACCGACGCAGTGGATGCCACCTATCCGGTGGGCGTGGTTGTGGCCGTGCCGCCGATCGCCTCGCGTCCCACCAGCGCCAGCGTGGCGGGTCGCGGCATCCCGCTGAACCAGTCCGAGCAGCGGTTCACCCCCAGGGTGGCCCTGTCCTACAAGATCGATGATGACCGACTGGTCTATGCCTCGGCCACCACGGGCTTCAAATCGGGCGGCTGGAACACCCGGGTCACCAATGTGGCCTCCGTAACCATCTTTGGTCCTGAGAAGGCGACGTCTTACGAACTGGGCCTGCGCAGCCAGTGGCTGGACCGCCGCTTGCGGGCCAATGCCACGGTCTATCATGAGCAGGTGGAAGACCTTCAGTTGCTCTCAGGCTCGGGCACCACCTTCTCCACTCGCAATGTGGGCGATCTGCGGGCCACGGGTCTGGAGCTGGAACTGGCTGCTGCGGTCACCGAGCGTCTCGACGTGTTCATGAGCGGCTCGCTGGCCGATCGCAAGTACGAGAACATCGCCCCCAGCAATGGCACCGGCGGGGTTCCCTGCTCGACGGTTCCTGAGCCCACCAACTGCACCACGGTAAATGACCAGCCGGTGCGGTTTCCGGAAAAGCAGGCCACCCTGGGCATGACCTATCGTCATCCCATGCCCGCCCTGGGGGGCAGCCTGACGGCCAATGCGGCGGTCAGCTATTCGGGACCCTACTGGACCAGCACCTATAACGACACCCGCACCGTGACGGTCGTGCCCTTCGGCGAAGCCGTCGCCATCAACCGGCCCCTGTCGCTGGTGGAAGACACCGTCCTGGTCAATCTGGGCCTGGTGTTCCGCACCGACGACGCGCACTGGGAAGCCGCCCTGGAGTGCTCCAACTGCACCGAAGAGTACTACCCCACCTCATCGCTGTTCAGCATCGGCTATATGAACGATCCCAAGCGCACCACCCTGCGCCTGAAGTACCGGTTTTAAGACCTGGCCGATCCTGGCGCTCCCAGGGTCGGACTTTCTCCCAACGAGACCCCTGAGCCCTGCTTCCTGCGAAGCGGGGCTCTCTTTTTGGTCAGGTGTGGTCAGAGCGCCAGGATCTCGGCGGCGGCGCGCTGGCCGCTCTCGACGGCCGCTTCCATGCCGTGTTCGTCCTTGCGGGTGTGTTCGCCGGCAAAGCGGATATGGCCGTGGGGCAGGCCAAGGATCGGTCCCAGCCGGTGGGCCTGGCCTGCGTCCAGGACATGACGGATACCGCCGGCAAAGCGATTGGCCCCCCAGGAATAGACGAAGGCCCCGCGAACCTTGCCCGCGCTGGCCGGCCGCAGCCTTGCCAGCCGCGCCAGGGTGGCGGCCATCAGGTCGGTGGGCGACATCTTGTCAGCCGCCCAGGCACCGGCCCCATTCAACCAGACCACGATCCGTTCCACCCCGCCCTGGCCCTCCACCGCCAGCACCCGCTCCAGGGGTCCGTCGGAATAGAGAGTCGGCGACAGGCCGTCGGCCTCCCAGAAGGGGGCGGTGGGCACCAGATGGACATGGGTGATGGGGGCATAGACCGCCTTGCGGAAGGCCTGTGCCTGGAGCTTGGGCAGGGGCGGATCAAAGGCGATGGTCTTGGCCGCATGGAGCGGGGCCGCGCAGATGACCTGCCGCGCCAACAGTTGCTCGCCGCTGCGAAGTCGAACCTGAACCCCGGTGGCTCCCTGCTCCAGGGCCACCACCTCGGCCCCGGTTCGAACCGGAGTCTTGAGCGCCGCAGCCATGGCGGCCGGGAGGCGCCACATACCAGCCTTCGCCTCCAGCGGGGCCGCCGGCGGCCCCTTGGGACGCCCCGCCGCGCGGGCGGTTTCGCGAAACAGATGCAGGGCCGAACTGCGCCTGGCCCCCGGCGCATTCATCCAGACATCGATCAGGCGGATAGCCTCGGGCGAGACGCCCCGCGCCGCCATCAGGGTCGCTGGCGTCTGGTCAAGTTTCGCAAAGGCCAGATCAAGCCACTGATCGACGGTCTCAAAGGGCGACAGGGCGGTAAAGAGCCGTTGCTCCAGCAGGTAGGGCGGAATGTCCCGCTCGGTGCCCACCGTCCGATTGATCGGGCTGGCGGCCCAGGCCTGGCTGGGGATCAGGGTCTTGCCGATCGCCAGGTCGATCTTGCCAAACCCCCGCGACTGGGGGCGGACCTCAATGCCGAACCTGCGGCACAGCGCCAGGACCCGGTCGTACAGGGTGCCGATCTGGATGCCGCCGACATCGATGGAGAGCCCTCCGCCGCTCTCGTGCCGCAACCGCCCGCCGGGCCGGTCCTGAGCCTCCAGCACCAGCACCTTGGCCCCGGCGGCCTCCAGGTCCAGGGCGGCCGACAGTCCCGCCAGCCCCGCGCCGATGATGATGACGTCCATAGGCCGGGTCTCCGCCTGAGCTGCCGCAGCGGTGGCCAGAGCTCCCAGCATGGTCGCGCGTCGGGTCAGGCCCATGTTCAACCCTCCTCGGAGAAGGTGGAGAGGGGGGCGGGGGTGCCGGTGTTGGCGATCAGGGCCTTGCGCCGCAGGAACCGCGTCAGACCCTCAACCCCCATCCGTGAGGGTCCCAGGCCCGAGGCCTTGAAGCTCTGCTTGCCAGCCTCATAGAAGAGGGCGGTGAGGGCCGCATCATTCAGGCTGATGGCCCCGGCCTCGATCTGCCGGCCCACCGCCTCTGCGGCGTCCAGGGTCGGACCAAAGACTGCGGCCGACAGGCCAAACTCACCGAAATTGGCCAGGGCAACGCCGTG
>JANPAO010000245.1:0-1986 GCA_031429955.1 Phenylobacterium sp.
CCGAACCGAAGGATCGGTCATCGGGGCGATCGGCGGAGCCATTGCCGGCAACCAAATCGCCAAGTCGCGCAGCAACTGCGTCAGCGCCAATGCCTATGGCTACTATGACAGCAACGGAAGCTGGCACGCCAACAGCATCGAGCGGGCCGCCGCCGCAGGTTACTATGACCGCAATGGTCGCTGGGTCGAGGGCGCGCCAAACGGCTACTACGACAACCAAAATCGCTGGGTCGCCACCCAATCGGAGGGTTCGGCCGGCGGCTATTATGACGCCAGCGGCCGCTATGTGCCGGCCTCGGCCAGCGGTTACTACGATGCCAACGGCCAGTGGGTCGGGGCCTCGGCCAGCGGCTACTACAATTCAAACGGCCAATGGGTCGCTGGCCCGGCCACCGGTCGCTATGACGCCAACGGCCGTTGGATTTCCGGCGAGGCGGCCGGCCATCGCAATGCCAACGGCCAGTGGGTCGCAGACGCTCAGCCCGGTTACTATGATGCCAACGGGCGCTGGCGCGCTGGATCGGCCAATGGCTACTATGATGCCCGAGGCCGCTGGATCGCCACCGCACCTTCGGCGGGTGGCTATGGCGACAACCCCCAGGCCGGTTCCGGCTGGGCCGGCGCACCGCAGGACATCCGCGGCCGCCAGGCCTGGCTCGCCAACCGCATCCGCATCGGCCGCAACGATGGCACCCTGTCCTGGAGCGAGGCTGACAACGCCCAACGTGCCCTGAATGGCATAAGTCGCCAGGAGCGCCGCCTGCGTCATGACCGCTACGGCCGACTGGGTCCCCGCGACACCGCGATGATCCAGGGTCGCCTGGAGGTGGTGGCACGCAACATCCGCCTGGACCGTCGCGACCAGGATGATCGCCCGCGTGGCTACTAGGATCTGACTCTCGGATCGACGACAGGGCCCTCCGGCGACGCCGGGGGGGCCTTTGTCGTTGGGGAACGGGGTGGTGAGCACCTGACGCCAGGTTGTTCAGACCATTCGAATCGGGCCGGGATACTGGGCGACCTGGGCGTCAGCGGTCAGAAGGGTGAGGCCTTCATAGGTGGCCTGGGCCACCAGCATGCGGTCAAAGGGGTCTCTGTGCAGAGGTGGGAGACCGGCGGTTGAGACCCAGTTCCCTCCGCCCTCCGCAGGCCCTAGGCTGGACCCACCGCAATCGCACAAGGGTGCCCCATGCTCGACCTCCACTACTGGCCCACCCCCAACGGCAAGAAGGTGACGATCCTGCTGGAGGAACTGGGGGTTCCCTACACCGTCGTGCCGGTGAACATCGGCAAGGGCGACCAGTTCACCGATGCCTATCTGAAGATCGGCCCCAACAACCGCATGCCGGTGCTGGTGGACCACGAGCCCAGCGACGGCGGGGCACCGCTGAGCGTGTTTGAGAGCGGGTCGATCATGATGTACCTGGCCGAGAAGTACCAGCGCTTCTGGCCCCAGGATGTGCGGGGCAAGTACGAGGTCAATCAGTGGGTGGTCTGGCAGATGGCCAACCAGGGCCCGAAGACCGGCGAGCGCGGCCACTTCAGCCGGGTGGACCCCAAGCACGGCGACCAGTCCTACGCCCAGCGGCGGTTCAATGACGAGGTTCACCGGATATACGGGGTGCTGAACAACCGCCTGCACGACCGGCCCTGGATCGCCGGCGACGACTACTCCATCGCCGACATGATCTCCTATCCCTGGACCGTGAGCTGGGAACTGCAGGGGATCGACATGGGGGAGTTTGCGTATTTCAAGCGCTGGTTCGACACCATGGCCGCCCGCCCCGCCGTCGCCAAGGGCATGGCGGTGACCGCCGGCCCGCCTGAGGACCCCGCCACGGTTTCGCCAGAGGAGCGGGAACGGCGGATGAAGCTGTTGTACAACCAGCGGGCCAGGCCGGTGGCCGGGGGATAGGGTCATAGATAGATGCTCCCCTTCTGCGGGAGCTGACGGCAAAGCCGTCTGAGGGGGACTTTGACTCTTGC
>JANPAO010000246.1:0-7987 GCA_031429955.1 Phenylobacterium sp.
CGCCATCGTGGCCGAGCCTGTGGCCATGAGGGCCCTGATCGGTGAACTGGTGGACTGTCAGGCCCAGCAGATCGAGGCGGGCCGGTGTAGGGTCGTGATCGGTGGCCTGCCAGACTTGGTGAGCGACCGGCTGGCGGTCGAACTGATCTTCGGAAACCTCATCGAAAACGCCGTCAAGTACCTGGACCCCGAACGACCGGGCCAGATCGACATTCGCGGCAAGCGCCAGGGCGAGCGCAATGTCTACGAGATCGCCGACAATGGTCGAGGCATAGCTGCGGCCGACCGCGAGCGGGTGTTTGAGCTGTTCCGCCGTGCCGGGCAGCAGACGGTGGCCGGAGAGGGCCTGGGCCTGGCCTTTGTGCGCAACGCCATCTACCGGCTGGATGGCACGGTCAGCCTGGAGTCGGTCCCGGGCGTCGGCACCCAGTTCACCGTGACCCTGCCCGCAGCCATGGCGGCTCCCGCCGCGCCGGTTACTGTGGCGGCATGAGCAGCCTCAACACCATCGTGCTGGTGGAGGATGACGAAGGTCACGCGGCCCTTTTTGTTAAGCACCTGCGGCGGCACGGCGTACAGAACCCGATCCACCATTTTGCCACCGGCGGCAGTGCCCTGGCCTATCTCGACATGCCCAAGGCCCCGGTCGAAGCACCAAGACTGATCGTCCTGGACATCAACCTGCCTGACATGCCCGGTACCGAGGTGCTGTCGCACATTTCGACCCGTCCCGGGGTCAAGGATGTGCCGGTCGTCATGCTGACCTCCAGCGATGATAAGGCCGATCTGCTCTTGAGCTTTGACCTGGGTTGCCGGGATTTCATGATCAAGCCCTTGCAGATGCCGCGTTTCGTCGAGGTTTGTGCGCGGGTGGGTTGTCTGTTGTCCTTGGAGCCCAGACCCTGATGCCCGCCATCCGCATCCTCTATATCGACGACGATATTGGCCTTGGGCGGCTGGTGGAGAAGGCCTTTGCGCGTGAGGGCTGGGAGGTGGTCTGGGCACCCGATGCCAAGAGTGGCCTGGCGCGGCTGGAGTTTGGCGGCTTCGATGCAATCGCCCTGGACCAGTTCATGCCCGTGCGCGACGGCATGGAGGTGCTGCCGGAACTGCTGGCACATCGCCATACCGCGCCCGTCGTCTTCTGCACCGGCTCCACCGAGGGCGCTCTGGCGGTGGCGGCCCTGAGGGCCGGGGCTGCGGACTATGTGATCAAGGACGTCTCGGGCAGTTTCGTGGCCTTGCTGAAGGCGGCCCTGGAGCAGGCGCTCGAGACCGCCCGGCTGCGCAAGGCCCATCAGAGCGCCGAGGACCAGGTCCGACTGGCGCGGGACCGGGCCGAGAACCTGCTGAAGGAGGTCGATCACCGGATCGGCAACAGCCTGCAACTGCTCTCCAGCTTTGTCAGCCTGCAGGCCCGCGCCAATGAGAACCCCGACTGCAAGACCGCCCTCTATGAAACCCAGCGCCGCATCGAGGCCGTCGCCCAGGTACACAAGCGTCTCTACACCTCCGATGACGTCACCTCGGTGGACCTGAGTGAATATCTCGAAGGTCTGATCGACCAGTCCAACGATTCACTGCGTCCCGACGGCTGGGGCCCGACCCTGTCGCTGGAAACCGAACATGTGACTCTGTCGCCCGACCAGACCGTGTCGGTGGGGGTGATCGTCACCGAACTGATCACCAACTCGGCCAAGTACGCCTTTGTCGACCGCGAACCTGGCCGCATCGCTGTGAAACTGGCCACCGAGCCCGGGGCCTTTACCCTGGTGGTCTCAGACAATGGCGTGGGCTGGGACGGGGTATCGACCGCCAAGGGGACCGGCTATGGCGGGCGCATTGTCGAGGCCATGGTCCAGAGCCTGCAGGCCACCCTGGCCCAGGTCAGCACCGGCCAAGGCATGACCGTCACCCTGCGCGCCCCGATCATCCGCGCCTGATCGCGGGGGCTGCCCAACGCGCACCTCTGGAGGCGCTAGCCCATCCGCACCGTTGGGACTATCGAGAGCTTCCATCTCTGTGTTCGAGGCTCACCCCATGAAGCTCTACTATTCCCCGGCCTCCCCCTATGCCCGCAAGGTGCTGGTGGTGGCCCATGAACTTGGGATCACCCTGGAGGTGGTTCAGGTGGCCGCCAATCCGGCGGGAGCCGCCGACCCAGATCTCGCCGCCGCCAATCCGTTGGCCAAGATACCCGTTCTGTTCGCCACCGACGGTCGGGCCATCCATGATAGCCGGGTGATCTGCGAGTACCTGCAATCCTTATCCGATAAGGCTTTGACGCCCCTCTCGGGTCCCACCCGGTGGGACGTCGTCGTCGAGTCGTCTGTCGCCGACGGTCTGCTGGATGCAGCCCTTCTCGCCCGCTACGAAACCGCCCTGCGACCTGAGCCTCTGCGCTGGCCGGAGTGGTTGGCCGGCCAACTCGGCAAGATCGAACGCGCCCTGGACATCTTCGAAGCCAACCCCCGAAACGCCGCAAACCCAAGCCTGGCCGACATTTCCGTGGCCTGCGCCCTGGGCTATCTGGACTTCCGCTTCGCCGCCAATGACTGGCGCGCAACCCGCCCCCGCCTGGCCGCCTTCCAGGCCGCCTTCGCCCAACGCCCCGCCTTCCTCGCCACCGCCCCAACCTGACCTGGCGGCAGGCCAAGACCCTGTTATCCTCCCTCCACGGTGGCCGACGGGTGAGTTGGCCGAAGACCAAAGGACCCTGAGACCATGGCCCACGACGCCGCCTCGATGAACGCCTTGCTGGCCAAGCAAAAGGCCGCCCACCTGCGCGACGGCGCCCCGACCGCCGAGCAGAGGATCGCCCGTCTGGATCGCTGCATCGGCCTGCTGGTGGACAACCGCGACGCCATCGAGGACGCGCTGAACACCGACTTCGGCTCCCGCTCGCGGGAGGCCACCGCCTTCACCGACATCGCCGCCTCCATCGGTCCGCTCAAGCACGCCCGGGAAAATCTGGCCAAGTGGATGAAACCGGAGAAGCGCAAGACCACGCCGGCGATCCTGGGCCTGTTTGGCGCCAAGGCCGAGGTTCGCTTCCAGCCGAAGGGCGTCGTGGGGATCATAAGTCCTTGGAATTTCCCGGTAAATCTGACCTTCGCCCCCCTGGCCGGTGTCCTCGCCGCCGGCAACCGGGCCATGATCAAGCCCTCGGAATTCACCCCGGCCACGTCGGAACTGATGGCTGTGATGTTCTCCAGCGTCTTCTCCGAAGAGGAGATCGCGGTGATCACGGGTGGGCCGGAGGTTGGCCAGGCCTTCTCCGGCCTGGCCTTCGATCACCTGATCTTCACCGGTGCCACCGCCATCGCCCGCCATGTCATGAAGGCCGCCTCGGCCAACCTGGTGCCCCTGACCCTGGAGCTTGGCGGCAAGAGCCCGGTGATCCTGTCGAAATCCGCCGACATGGCTACGGCTGCGGCGCGGGTGATGAACGGCAAGACCCTCAACGCCGGCCAGATCTGCCTGGCCCCGGACTATGTGATGGCCCCGCGCGACCAATTGGAGGCCTTCATCGGCCACGCCCAGGGGGCAGTCTCCAAGATGTTCCCCACGATCCGCGACAACCCCGACTACACCGCTATCGTCGCCGACCGGCACTATGACCGCATCAAGGGCTATGTGGACGAGGCCCGCGCCCGGGGCCTTCGGGTGATCGAAATGAAGCCGGAGGGGGAGGACCTGTCCCAGCAGGAACACCGCAAGATCGCGCCCACCCTGATCATCGATCCCACCGACGACATGCTGGTAATGCAGGAGGAAATCTTTGGACCCGTCCTGCCGGTCAAGACCTATGGCGACCTGGACGAGGCCATTGCCTATGTGAACGCCCACGACCGGCCCCTGGGTCTCTACTATTTCGGCGAGGATGCCGCCGAGCGCGAGCAGGTTCTGACCGGGACCACGGCGGGTGGGGTGACCATCAATGACGTGGTCTTCCACGTCGCCCAGGAAGATCTGCCCTTCGGCGGCGTCGGGCCCTCGGGCATGGGCAGCTATCACGGGGCCGACGGCTTCCGGGAGTTCAGCCACCGCAAGGCCATCTACACCCAGATCAAGAAGGACATCGGGCCTCTGGTCCAGATGCGCCCGCCCTACGGCCCGGGGATCCGCAAGTACCTGGCCGGGGCGATGAAGCGTTAGAGCGGGTTCCGAAAAGTGGGAGCCGGTTTTCGGATCCAACGCGCGACAAGACAAAAACCTAGAGCAGGTTGCGATTTGACACCGTCAGATCGCAACCGGCGCTAGATCTTCGGGGTTTTCAGCGACTGCAGGGCGCGTTCGTGAATATAGGCCGCCACGTCGGCCAGCGCGTCCTGCAGGGCATTTCTCACGCTCTGCAGGCGGACTGAGCCCTCGACTTCAGCCTGTTCGCAGGCCTCACCGAGGGCAAAGGCACCCACCCCGCGCGCCGCGCCCTTGATGGTATGGACGGCGTCCTTCCAACCCTCACTGGCGGGATCGAGCAGCACGGACCACAGCGCCGCCTGTTCCCGGAACAGGGCCAGGACCTCGTCGATCACCACGGCGTCACCTGCGGCAAAGGCCTCGAGATAGGCAAAATCCACAGCGCCGGTGAGGTCACGCCTGGCCAAAAAATCGTCCCCTTACCCGCCTTGCTTTCGCTGAGGCTTCAAGTATGTTCCGCGCCCTTGCCGACGACCCTCGCGGGCCGTTCCGGTACGGGTGCATAGCTCAGTTGGTAGAGCAGCTGACTCTTAATCAGCGGGTCGTAGGTTCGAATCCTACTGCACCCACCAAATCATGTCCTTGATTTCGTGGTTCGAGGTCTCAGCCCAGCGCAATGCGTTGGGCCTTGGCCACCAGGCCCTGGGCCTGACGCACCGAGGCGATGTCGATCATCTTGCCCTCCAACACCACCGCCCCGCGCCCGCTGGCCGACGCCTCGTCCAGGGCCGCCAGGATCGCCCGAGCCCGGGCCACCTCGTCGTCGGTGGGGGTGAAGGCCGCGTTCAGAGCGGCGATCTGGTCGGGGTGGATGGCCCACTTGCCCTCGAAACCCATGGCCGCTGACCGCCGCGCACTGACCTCCAGGCCCTCGGGGTCGCGGAAGTCACCATAGGGGCCGTCGATGGGCCGGATCCCGGCCGCCCGGCAGGCCACCACCAGGCGGGCCAGGGCATAGTGCCAGGGGTCGCCCAAGGTCCGGTGTCGCAGGCCCTGGGCGTCGGGGTCCGACAGGATGGCGTAGTCGGGCACCGGTCCCCCGATGGAGGTCGTGCGGGCACCAATGGAGGCGGCGAAGTCGCCGGGGCCGTAGTGCAGGCTCTCGACCCTTGGCGAGGCTGCGGCGATCGCCTCGACGTTCTGCAGGCCCAGGGCGGTCTCGATCTGCAATTCCAGCCCGATTCGCCGCCGCCCGGTGGCAGCCTCGATCTGGGTGAGCAAAACGTCGAGCATGTGGACATCGGCGGCGCAGTTGATCTTGGGCACCATGATCAGGTCCAGACGGTCACCGCCGCGCTCGGTCACCTCGATCAGGTCGCGGTACATGAAGGGCGTGTCGGGGGCATTGATCCGCACCGAGACCGACCGCGCACCCCAGTCCAGCTCGTGCAGGGCGGTGATCACCGTCTCACGCGCCGACACCTTGTCGAAGAGGGCCACGGAGTCCTCCAGGTCCAGCATGACCACGTCGGCGGCACTAAGGGCGGCCTTCTCCAGGAAGCGGCGCTGGGAGCCCGGGACCGAAAGCTGGGAGCGGTTCAGGCGGGCAGGGGGATTGGCGTCAATCATGGTCCATGGGGCCTTGCGAAAGGGGTTCTTGCCAGGGTGCTTGGGCGGCAAGACCGAGGCTGTCAGTAGGAGCGAGGCAGGCCCAGGACATGCTCGGCGACATAGGCCAGGATCAGGTTGGTGGAGATGGGTGCCACTTGATAGAGCCTGGTTTCCCGGAACTTGCGCTCCACATCGTATTCTTCGGCAAAGCCAAAGCCGCCGTGGGTCTGGACGCACATGTCGGCGGCGCGCCAGGCCGCCTCAGAGGCCAGAAGCTTGGCCATATTGGCTTCCTCCCCCGCCGGCTCGCCGCGCTCGTAGCAGGCCGCCGCCTCATAGGTCAGCAGCTTGGCGGCCCGCACCTCGGCATAGGCTCGCGCGATGGGAAACTGGACCCCTTGATTCTGACCAATGGGCCGACCGAACACCACACGCTCCTTGGCATAGTCGCGGGCCTTCTGGATGAACCAGCGGCCGTCGCCGATGCACTCGGAGGCAATCAGCACCCGCTCGGCATTCATGCCGTCCAGGATGTAGCGGAACCCCTTGCCCTCCTCACCGATGAGGCACGAGGCCGGGATTTCCAGATCGTCGAAGAAGGTCTCGGTGGTGGCGTGGTTGAACATGGTGCGGATCGGCTTGATGGTCAGGCCGTGTCCCAGGGCCTGGCGCATGTCCAGCAGGAAGACCGAGAGGCCCTCGGTCTTGCGGACGGTCTGTTCTTTGGGGGTGGTGCGGGCCAGCAGGATCATCAGGTCGGAGTGCTCGGCCCGGCTGGTCCACACCTTCTGGCCCCGGATTCGGTAGACATCGCCGTGGCGTTCGGCGGTGGTGGCGATGTTGGTGGTGTCGCTTCCGGCGGTGGGCTCGGTGACGCCGAAGGCCTGCAGCCTGGCCTCTCCGCTGGCGATCTTGGGCAGCCACTGGGCCTTCTGCTCGGGACTTCCGTGACGCAACACTGTGCCCATGGTGTACATCTGGGCGTGGACGGCCGCCGCATTGCAGCCGTTGGCGTGCACCTCTTCCAGTATGGCCGCCGCCGCCGCCAGTCCAAGGCCGCTGCCGCCATAGGTCTCGGGGATCAGCACGCCTAGGAGACCCGCCTGGGTCATGGCCTGGACGAACTCTGTGGGATAGGCCCGCTCTCGATCGCAGGTCCGCCAGTACTCGCCCGGAAAGCCGGCGCAGAGCCGTCGCACCGTCTCAAGCACCGGCCCTAACTCCGCAGGCGCACTGTTCAATCTGTCCATGGGGGTCCTGAGGTTTGCGGGGTCAGATCCCGGCGCCGTTGTCCAAGGCCAGCAGAGCCGCCTCATGGGCCTCGGCTTCGGCGGAGATCCAGTTGATGAAGGCCTTGACCTGGGGCAGGCGGCCCTTGGCCTTGGGGTGGACCACGTAATAGGCGAAGTCCACCGCCGTGGAGATCTGCAAGGGCGAGACCAGGCGTCCGGCGTCCAGATCGGCCTGGGCCAGGGTGCGCTTGGCCAGGGCCACGCCTCGGCCATTGGCAGCAGCTTCGATGACCATGCTCGACTGGTTGAAGCGCGGGCCCCGGGTGCCATCGACCCCCTTCACGCCCCGGGCCGCCAGCCACATGGTCCAGTCGGGGCAACTGTCATCGGGCTCGGGCGAGCCGTCGTGCAGCAGGATGTGCCCGGCCAGGTCCGTCGGAGAGTTCAGGGGATTGGTGGCGTGAAGCTCGGGGCTCAGCACCGGCACCACGGTCTCGGTGATCAACTGACGCACCTCCAGCCCTGGATAGCGACCGGCACCGTAGCGGATCGCAACGTCGACCTCGCCCGCCGTCAGGTCCACCAGTTCCAGACCCGCCGACAGCCAGACGTCCACCTGGGGATGCAGTTTTTCAAACAGGCCCAGCCGGGGCACCAGCCACTTGGCGGCAAAGGAGGGGGCCGCCGTCAGGGTCAGCCTGCGGCCATCAACCGCAGCGGTCAGCATGGAGGCGGCCTCGGCCAGGCGGTCGAAGGCCTCCCGCAGCGCTGGCAGGGCGGTCTGGGCGGCGTCGGTCAGCAGCAGGCCCTTGGGCGTGCGCTTGAAGAGGGCTGCGCCGACATAGTCTTCCAGGTTCTGGATCTGCTGGCTGACAGCCCCTGGCGTGACCGACAGTTCGTCGGCGGCGCGTGAGAAATTCAGGTGGCGCGCGGCGGCCTCAAAGGCCCGCAGGGCGTTGAGGGGGGGCAAGCGTCGGCGCGGCGTGTCGCGTTCCATGGAG
>JANPAO010000247.1:0-12558 GCA_031429955.1 Phenylobacterium sp.
GGTTTCGGCGATGTGCCAGGACATCAACACGCGCCAGTCCTTGCGATCAATGACCTTGCCCGACTTGGCAGCGGCTTGTTCGGCAAAGCCCCATTGGGTCGGCAACGCCGCGAGACCTGCGTCGGAATTTGAGCCGATGGACAGCACACCCATGCCGTACTTACCGGCCAGGGTCATGCCCGAAGGGCTGATCGAGGAAGCGGTGACCATCGGCATCTCTTCCTGCAGGGGGAAGAGTTGTAGGCGAGCGTCTTGCAGGGTGAACCAGTCGCTCTGGTGAGTGACCCGCTCGCCAGCGAACAGACGCTTGATCACGCCGATAGCCTCATCCTGACGGTCGCGCTGGGTCATGGGATCGATGCCAAGCGTAAAGGCGTCGGACGGCAGGGCGCCTGGCCCTGTGCCGAAGATCACCCGACCGCCGGTCATGTGATCCAGCTGAACCATGCGCTGGGCAATATTGAAGGGGTGGTGATAGGGCAGTGAGACCACGCCGGTGCCCAGACGGATGCGCGCGGTGTGTTCTCCGACGGCCGCCAGGAACATCTCCGGCGAGGCGATGACTTCCCAGCCTGTGGAGTGATGTTCACCGACCCAGAACTCGTCAAAGCCCAGGGCATCAAGATGGGCCGCAAACTTGATGTCATTGCGCATCTGCAGCATCGGGTGCTCGCCGATGGGGTGGTGAGGCGCAAGGAAGGCGCCGAATTTCATGCGGGCCATGGGGCTCTCCGAGGTCGGGCGATGGGACGGTCAAACAACAGTTTAACTGGGTGACCTAGGGGCCCCGCTAGGCTTTTTTTTCAGGCGGTCGATCGACGCCACGAAAGGTGGGCTGGCCCCGCACCTTGCGCCTCGGAGCGCAGCCGCTCCACCAGGGGCGCGGCTTGGCGGGGATGGCGAAGGCGGGTCAGGTCGAGGTGCGCCAATTTCGGGCTGGCGAAGATCTCTGCATATCTCGCTCGCCTCCGGGCAAAAGTGTTCCAGGCCCACCGAACCGGATGTTCCGGATCGCGCCATTGGCCAAAGGTTTCTCGGTTGCCGGTGCCGGGCCAGACCTCCTGCTGCGTCCAGGCGCGGTAGAAGGAACGGGTGATCACCCGCCACATGATGATGGACCGATCATAGTCGAGCCAGACGACGTGGGTGGCGCGGCTCAGGATGGTGGGAAGCACCTCGCTGTAGTTCCCGTCGGTCACCCAGGCCTCGCCGGAGGTCGCCGCCGCCACCCGTGCCTTGAAGACCTCCGGCTCCTCGTCATTGATCGCCCGCCAGCCCGGCTGCCAATTGATGGCGTCCAGCTCCACCACCGCCAGGTCCAAAGCCTCACCCAGGTGCCGCGCCAAGGTCGACTTGCCTGATCCGGAGCTGCCCACCACCGCAATCCGCATCAGTCGGCCTTGAGACCCATCTCGGCCGTTACCGCAGCGGTGTCCTCCCCCAGGCGCGGGGCGTGGCGGCGGATGTTGGAGGGCGACCCGGTAAAGCGGACCGGGGGCTTCATGGCATTGTACGGACCCGCGTGGGGATGGTCGTAGCGCTCGAAAAAGCCCACCGCCTTGAGGTGCGGGTCGTGGGGCAGGTCATCCAGACGCGCAGTCTTGACGATGGGGATCGACAGCGGCTTGAGCAGGTCCAGCCACTCCTGGGTGGTCTTGGTCTGGGTCACCTCCCCCACCAGGCCGTAGAGCTCGCCGATGTGTTTGGCGCGCGTCGCATAATCGGCAAAGCGGGGGTCCTTGCCGAAGGTCTCGGCCATGCCGGCGGCGGCGAAGAACTGGTCCCACTGCTTGTCGGTATAGGGAAGCAGGCCGATATAGCCGTCCTTGGTCTGGTAGGGTTTGCGGTTGGGATTGGCCACCCGCTGATAGGCCCACTGGCCGGTGGGCGGTTCGAAGGTGTGGTCATAGAGGTGCTCCACCAGATTGAAGCTGGTGACGCATTCCAGCATCGGCACTTCGATGAACTGGCCCTGGCCGGTGCGTTCCTTGTGCAGCAGGCCCGCTGTGATCGCCTGGCACATGAACAGGCCTGAGACCTTGTCAGCCACTAGGGTCGGCAGGATTCGTGGAGTCGGGTTGCCGTCGGTGCGGGGTAGCAGGTCGGCTAGGCCCGAGGCCGACTGGATCAAGTCGTCATAGGCCGGCTCCCCGGCATAGGGCCCATCCGAGCCGTAGCCTGAGGCGTGGACATAGACGACGTCGGGCCGCAGGGCCTTCACGTCCTCATAAGCCAGGCCCAGGCGCTTGAGGCCTTCGTACCGGACGGAGACCGCAAAGACGTCGCAGCTCTTGATCAGGGCCTCCAGCAGGGGTCGCGAGGCCGGGTCGCGCATGTCCATCAGCACGGAGCGCTTATTGCGGTTGATGGTCAGGAAGATGGGGCCGAGATCGCGCGGAGCCCCTTCGGGCACGTGGCCCGCCCAGCGCATGATGTCGCCGCCGTCGCCGCGGCCAGAGCCCGGGTCTTCCAGCTTGATGACTTCGGCCCCCTGGTCGCCCAGCATCTGGGTGGCATAGGCCCCGAACACCACACTGGTCAGGTCAAGGATCCGCACCCCGGTCAGCGGCCCGGTGGCATTGGTCGCAAGTTGCTTTGTGTCGGTCACGTCGCGGCTCCAGCCAATCTTGAATGTGCCTTGGAAGATCACCGAAGGCGGAACGCGCGCAAGGGGTAACGGCACCGCAGCTTGTTAGGTCATGCACCGCGATCGGAGCAACCTGCACGAAAACCCGGATTTCATTTTCACATAGGGGGAAATCTTTCCCCCGCTTGCCCCTGAGGGATGCTGCGCTCAATGGTGTCGGCGATGTCCGACGCCACCACCAAATCGGCCCGCCGGGTCTTTGAGATCATGGAGTACTTCGACGAGGTGCGAATTCCTCTGTCGTTAAAGGCGGTCTGTGACCGGCTCGGCTATCCGTCTTCCAGCGGTCAGGCGATGCTCAAGAGTCTCGTTCTGCTGGGCTACCTGGAATACGACCGTCGCAGCCAGACCTACCTGCCCACCATGCGCATCGCCGTACTCGGCAGCTGGGTTTCCGAGCAGTTGTTTGGGGGCGTCAATGTCCTGAAGCTGATGGACTACCTACGCGAAGAGACACGGGAAACTGTGATCCTTGGCGCTCAGAGCGATCTCTACGCCCAGTATGTCCACGTGTTGCATTCCCTGGAGCCTCTTCACTATGCCATTCCGCCCGGCACCCTCCGCCCCCTTGCCCGGTGCGGCATTGGTCGGCTGCTGTTATCGAGCCAAGCCGAGGCCGACGTGGATCGTATCGTGCGGCGGATCAACATTGCCGACCCCGACAACAGGGTCGATCTGGGTGAACTGACCGAAAGCTTTGAGGCGATACGCCGGGAGGGACATGTCTTCTCCAGACACATCTTCAACGAGGGCGTCGGTATTCTGGCCGTCTTGCTGCCGCAGGCCCCCTTTGAGCGAACCTTCGCCATCGGGCTGGGAGGCCCGGTCGACCGGCTTGAGGCCAATCATGCCCGAAATCTTGCGGTCCTGCGCGCCGCCACCTCTGACTTTGCGCCAACCCACCAAGAACCCTAGGGGGAACCATGGACTTCCAACTTTCCGAAGAGCACCGGATGCTCAAGGACCTGGCGCAGAAGTTTGTTCGCGATCAGCTCATGCCCTTGGAGAGCGTGGTCCTGGCGCGGGAGGCGGGCGGCAAGGGGGTCGGCTTGACCAAGGAGGAGCGAGAGCCGATCGATGCGGTCTCCAAGCGCCTGGGGCTTTGGGGTTTGGACGCGCCTGAGGATGTCGGTGGGGCGGACCTGCCGCAGGTGGCCCTGGTGGCGGTGAATGAGGCCCTGGGCTCCACGGTCACGCCCTACACCCTGCCGCCGGACTCCCCCAACCTGCGGATGCTGATGGCCACGGTCACCGAACGCCAGCGGGAGGCCTATCTGGCGCCCTATGTGCGGGGTGAAACCATCAGTGCCATCGGCATTTCCGAGCCCGGGGCCGGGGCCGATCCCGCCGGCATGCTGACGCGGGCGGTGCGCGACGGTGAGGACTGGGTGATCGACGGCCGAAAAATCTGGACCAGCCGGGCCGCAGAGGCCGACTTCACCATCGTCATGGCGGTGACGGACAAGGAAAAGGGCGCGCGGGGCGGCATGAGCGCCTTCCTGGTGGATGGCGACAATCCTGGCTTCAAGGTGCTGCGCAAGATCCCGATGATCGGCGGGGCCATGACCTATGAGGTGGCCCTGGAGGATTGCCGGGTGCCCGGCTGGAAGTTGCTGGGAACCGAGGGCCAGGGCTTTGCGCCCATGCAGGTGCGGCTGGGGACCCGGCGGATGGAGATGGCGGCCTGGTGCATCGGCCTGGCGCAGCGGGCGCTGGATATGATGTGCGAGTATGCGCCGCAGAGGGTGACCTTCGGCCAACCACTGTCGAACCGACAGGCCGTGCAATGGTGGGCGGCCGATGCGGCCATCAAGATCCACGCTGCGCGGCTGATGACCTATGACTGCGCCGCCAAGCTCGACCAGGGTCGCGACGTGCGCAATGAGATCTCCATGGTCAAGGTCTTCGCCACCGAAATGGCCTGGGAAGTGATCGACAACGCCATGCAGTGTTTTGGTGCCATGGGCATGACCAAGGAAATGCCCTTGCAGCTCATGGCCTCCCTGGTACGCAACATGCGGATCTATGATGGCCCCTCCGAAGTCCACCGGATGGTGGTGGCCCGCAACCTGATGGGAACAAGACGATGAGCACCACCTATGACCACCTGAAGGTCACCCATGACGGCCACGTCGCGACCGTGGAGATCGACCGGCCGCCCTTCAACCATGTCTCCGTCGAACTGATGGCCGATCTGGCCGAAGCCCTGGAGCGGATCGATGGCGACGGGGTGACGCGGGCGGTGGTGCTGTGCGCGGCGGGCAAGGCCTTCTGTGCCGGGGCTGATCTCGTGGCCAGCGACGGTATCGCCGGCCAGGGCATGGGCGGCATCGGCAGCCTCTATGATCAGGCTGTGCGGCTGTTTGCCATCGAGACACCTGTGGTGGTCGCCGTTCAGGGCGCGGCGGTGGGGGCTGGCCTTGGCCTGGCCTTGATCGGGGACTTTCGCGTGGCCGCGCCAGAGGCCCGCTTCACGGCCAACTTCGTCAAGCTGGGCTTCCATCCTGGCTTTGGTCTGACCCACACCTTGCCCCGGCTGATCGGAGAGCATCGCGCCAATCTGATGTTCCTGACCGGGCGGCGAGTGAAAGCCGAGGATGCCCTGGCCTGGGGCCTGGTGGACGAGATCGTGCCGCTGGAGGATCTGCGGGCCACCGCAGGTCGCCTGGCCCGGGAGATCGCGGAGAACGCCCCCCTCGCCGTGATCGCCACCCGCAAGACCCTGCGTGGAGATCTGGCGGCCGCGGTGCGGGCCCAGACCGATCACGAACACACCCAACAGACCATCCTACGGGCGACGAGCGACTATGCCGAAGGCGTGCGAGCCGTGTCAGAACGTCGGGTGGGGAACTTCGTCGGGCAATAGGGGTGCCCCTCGACCGACCGGTTTGGAGCGCGCTAAGCACGCGGCAAGGGGATCAGGCCCTGGGCGGTGCGAGGGCCCTGCGCCTAGCACCGCAGTTCGGGGTCTTTGGAGGCACGCCCGATGACGCCACGGAGAACCTGGCCGCGCTGGCCGATCTGGTGCCGGCCCAGGGTGAACTCTGGGTGGTGGAGACCAAGCCCTTTGCCCCGACGCCGGGTCTGGAGGTGCGCCGAGTTGCGGTCTGCGCCCAGATGGTGGCCGCCCATCCCCTGGCAGCCGATCCCGGCTTCCGGTTCGAGGACCTGACGGAGGCCGATGCTGAACAGATGCTGGCCCTGGCCACCCTGACCCAGCCAGGCCCCTTCTACCAAGCCACCCACCGTCTGGGCAGGTTCGTCGGGATCAAGCAGGACGGTCGCCTGGTGGCGATGGCGGGCGAACGGTTGCAGCCGCCGGGTTTCACAGAGGTCAGCGGGGTATGCACCCACCCCGACCATCGGGGGCGCGGATACGCCGGACGGCTGATGCGCGTCGTGTCCGGGCGCATTGTCGCTCGCGGCGAGACGCCGTTTCTGCACGCCTATGCCAGCAATGCGGGAGCCATTGGGCTCTACGAGTCCCTTGGCTTCGTTACCCGATGCCACATGATGCTCAGCGTTCTGGAGAAGATCAGCCACCCCTGCCCAATTGCGACGCGGCCCTAGCCAGGGCCGTAATCCGGCCCCAGGCGCCGTCCCGGACCGCGTCCATCGGCGCAACCCAGGACCCTCCGACGCAGATGACGTTGGGCTGGGCCAGATAGTCGGGCGCATTGTCGAGGGTGACACCCCCGGTGGGGCAGAAACTGGCCTGGGGAAAGGGGCTGGCAAAGGCCTTCAGCGCCCCGACGCCGCCGACCATGTTGGCCGGGAACAGCTTGAAGTGGGTATGGCCGACGGCAAGGCCCCGCATCAGCTCGCTGGCCGTGGCGACCCCCGGCAGCATGGGGACGGGTCCATCGAGGCCCTCGCCCTCGATCAGGCCCGGGCTGACCCCGAACTTGGCACCGGCATCGGCTACGGACTGGCGCGCAGAGGCCGTCAGAATAGTGCCCGCTCCCACCACCGCGCCTTGGACCTCTCCGGCAATGGCGCGGATGGCATCGAGGGCCACAGAGGTCCGCAGCGTCACCTCCAGGGCGTAGAGGCCGCCGGCCACCAGGGCCTTGGCCAGGGGCACAGCCTGGGCTGCGTCTTCGATGACCAGGACCGGAACCACCGGGGCCAGCTTGAGAATTTCCGCCAGGGTCATAGACGGGTGCCTTCCATCTGTTTCAGTGCGCGGGCCGCCCCCACCAGGGCCGCATAGGGATGGACGATCAGTGAGGTGGGAATGTCTCGCACATAGTCCGACAGCCGTCCTTTGGCCTCGAACCGACGTCGGAACTCACCATTGTTGAGGCGGTCGATCATCCGGGGCGCGATCCCGCCAGAGACATAGACACCGCCGCGCGCACCAAAGGTCAGGGCCAGGTCACCAGCCACGGAGCCCAACATACCGCAGAAGCGATCCAGGGTCTCGTTGCTGAGGGGGTCGCCAGCCTGGCCGGCCGCAAAGACCGCCTTCTCATCGGCAAGGGGGGCGTCCGTGCCCCGGATCTCGCCCAGGGTGCGGTAGAGATCAAACAGACCTCGGCCCGACAGCACCCGCTCGATCGAGGCCCGCCCATGACGCTTACGCAGACGGACCAGGATGTCTGACTCCAGATCATCGCCCGGTGCAAAGGTCGCATGACCCCCCTCGGTGGCGATGGGCACGTCGCCGCGCGCCGACCGTGCCAGGCCTGCAACGCCAAAGCCAGTTCCAGCTCCAAGCACCACCAGAGGCGCGTCCAAGGCCCCCTTCATCGCAGGCCCCAGGGTCTTGAGATCTTCCCTGCCCAGTACGGGAGCGGCCAGGGCCTGGGCCGCAAAGTCGTTCAGCAGCAGGGCGGCCTCAAAGGCAAAAGTGCCCACCAGCTCGCCCTCGGAAATCCGCCAGGCCAGGTTGGTGAACTCAATCTCGCCATCCACCACCGGACCGGCCACCGCCAAGACAGCGCGCTGCGGGCATCGACGCGCCGCCACGGTTTCAAGATAGTGACCGATCACCTCGCCCAGCGACCCGAAGTCGGCCGCCGCATAGGTCTTGGGATTGCGAATATGACCGGTGTCATCCACCAGGGCCAGTCGGGCATTGGTGCCGCCGACATCGCCCACCAGGCCGGTGAAGTTGGTTTTCACGCCACATCCTCGAACAAGACACTGGCACCGGCTTCAGCTGGCCCGGCGGCGCGGCGCATCCAGCCGAACATCTCTCGCCCATAGCCCGAGCCCGGCGGTGGCCTGGGGGCCGGTGTTCGGGCGGCAAACCCCTCTGAGTCCCCCACCAGTTCCAGAACCCCGGCATGGGCATCCAGCCGCAGCAGGTCGCCTGTGCGCACAAAGGCCAGCGGTCCTTTCATGGCCGCCTCGGGCGTCACATGGATGGCAGCCGGCACCTTGCCCGAAGCCCCCGACATCCGCCCGTCGGTGACCAGGGCCACCTTGAACCCCTTGTCCTGCAGAACCCCAAGCACCGGGGTCAGGCTGTGCAGTTCGGGCATGCCGTTGGATCTTGGGCCCTGGAAACGCACCACGGCGATGAAGTCGCGCTCCAACGCGCCGGCCTTGTACGCCGCCAGCAGATCGTCCTGGTCGTCGAAGACAATGGCCGGGGCCTCAACGATCAGGTGGCTGTCCTTCACCGCTGAGGTCTTGATCACCGCCCGCCCCAGGCGCCCCGACAAAAGCCGCAAACCGCCCTCGGGCTGGAAGGGATCGCTGACGGGGCGCAGGATATCGAGGTTGAGCGAAGTCTCCGGCCCCTCTCGCCAAACCAACTGCCCGTCGGCCAGGAAGGGCTCGCGCTGATAGTGGCGCAGTCCTGGGCCTGCCACCGTGACGACCTCTTCATGGGCAAGTCCGGCATCCAGAAGCTGGCGCACCACAAAGGCCATGCCCCCGGCGGCATGGAAGGCGTTCACGTCCTCCGTGCCGTTGGGATAGACCCGCGCCAGCAGCGGCGTGACCTTGGAAAGCTCGTCAAAGTCGGTCCAGTCCACAATGATCCCTGCGGCCCTGGCCATCGCCACAATGTGCAGGGTGTGGTTGGTTGATCCGCCGGTGGCCAGCAGTCCGACAATGGCATTGACGATGCACTTTTCGTCCACCACCGCCGACATCGGGGCATAGGCCTCCGATCCATCGGCGATGGCGATGGCCCGAGCCGGCGCGGCGGCGGTGAGCGCATCACGCAGGGGCGTATTGGGGGTCACAAAGGCTGCGCCCGGCAGGTGCAGGCCCATCATCTCCATCATCATCTGGTTGGAGTTGGCGGTGCCATAGAAGGTACAGGTGCCGGGCCCATGATAGGACTTCATTTCCATCTCCAGCAGCTCGTCGCGGCTGGCCTTTCCCTGGGCATAGAGTCCCCGCACGCGGGCCTTGTCGGCATTGGAGGCACCAGAGGTCATCGGACCGGCCGGAACGAAGATCACCGGCAGGTGGCCAAAGGCCAGGGCCCCGATGGTCAGGCCCGGAACGATCTTGTCGCAAACCCCCAGCATCAGGGCGGCGTCGAAGGCGTCATGGGTCAGGGCCACGGCGGTGGACATGGCGATCACGTCGCGGCTGAACAGGGATAGTTCCATGCCGGGCCGCCCCTGGGTGACGCCGTCGCACATGGCCGGCACGCCACCGGCGAACTGGGCCGTGGCCCCGACGGCCTCGGCGGCCGCCTTGATCAGGTCAGGGAAGCGCTCCATCGGCTGGTGGGCCGAGAGCATGTCATTATAGGCCGAGACGATGGCGATGTTGGGGGCGCTGGGGTCTCGCATCCGCTGCTTGGCCCCGTCGGGAGATGCGGCAAAGGCATGCGCCCAGTTGGCGCAGGACAGCTTGCCGCGCCCGGGCCCTGACGTGCGAGCCTGGGCGATGCGCGACAGATAGTCGGCGCGACTTTCGCGGCTGCGGGCGACGATGCGAGCGGTGACGGCGGCGGTAACCGGATGCACGGGTAGACTCCTTGGAGACAAGAGCATGTTCCGATAAGTGGGAACCGGCCATCGGGTCGAAACATGCTCTAGTTTTTTGAATTAGAGCCCCTTTTTATCCCTTTGGACGACCTCGTCTAAAGGGAAAGGGCTCTAGGCTGTCCAGAGGACGCGCACCGGGAATCTAGCCTGTTTCAGGAAGGCATGCACCGGCTGTCCCGAACCACGCTCGATGATATCGCGCTTCAGGCCCCCCTGAATCAGGATCAAGGTCATGCGGGCCTGCAGGAGGGCCGGCAGAGTCAGGCTGATCCGTGCCACCGGTGGCGACCCCAGGCCGGGGGGCACGCCGATCACCAGCCGGCTTCCTTCGGGATCAAGCCCCGCCTCCATCACCGGACTGCCAGGGATCAAAGAGGCGATGTGCCCGTCCTCTCCTAGGCCCAGGAACAGCATGTCGCAGGGCAGCATCTGTGCAATGGCCGGTTCGGCGAGCCTGGCTGCGGTCTCCGGGTCAGGCTGATCGGAGTAGAGCGGCACATAGGTGGCCGCCGCCGCCCGGCCCAGCAGCAGCCGGTCGCGAACGAGGCGCTCGTTGGAGTCTGGCGAACTGGGCGGCAGGAAGCGATCGTCGGAGAGAGAGACCCTGACCGCGCGCCAGTCGAGATCGACGTGGCAGAGAACGTCATAGACGGGTGCGGGTGAACGGCCGCCGGTGCCGATCAGGCTGGCCTGGCCGCGGCTCGCCAGGGCCCCCGCCAAGGCCTGGGCAGCTGCGGCCGCCGCCTCGACCGCCAGGGTTGCTTCATTCGGGAAGACTTCGATCATGCTCGATCCACGGAGTGACAAGTTCGTTCAACGTTAAATCAATTGCCGAGACGGCGCATCGGCGTATGGGTCAGGCGCAGGATGTTGGCCGCGCCGGGCGAGCCCATGGGCAGGCCCGCCAGGATCAGGATGCGGTGTCCCGGCGGTGCCAGGCCCATCTCCATGACCACCTCAATCGCCACCCGAACCAGTTCCTCCGGGTCGGTAAGAGTCTCGATGACCCGCGACTCCACCCCCCAGGCCAGGGCCAGCCGGCGCGCGGTCGCCAGTCGCGTGGTGAGTGCCAATGTCGGCTGCAGGGGGCGTTCCCTGGCCAATCGCAGGGCCGTCTGTCCGGTGGTGGTAAAGGCCACCAGACAGGCGGTGGAGGCGGCCTCGGCAGCCCGCCGGGCGGCGGCCACCAGGGCGTCGGCGTCGGCATCCTCCACCGGGTACTCCGCCCGCATCAGTTCCGGCCAGCGGGCGTCGCGTTCCACCCGGGTCAGGATGCGGTCCATGATGGTCACCGCTTCCACCGGATAGTCGCCGGCTGCGGTCTCCGCCGACAGCATCACCGCATCGGCCCCCTCATAGACCGCACCGGCCACATCGGAGGCCTCGGCACGCGTCGGGGTTGGGGCGTGGATCATGCTTTCGAGCATCTGGGTGGCGACGATCACCGGGATACCTCGGGTGCGGGCCGCGCGGATCAGGGCCTTCTGCACCACCGGCACGTCCTCGGGGTGCAGTTCCACCCCCAGATCGCCCCGCGCCACCATCACGGCCTCGCAGAGATCCAGGATTTCATCGAGGGCCTCCAGGGCCGCAGGCTTCTCGATCTTGGCCAAGACCCCGGCCCGCCCCTGAACGATCTTGCGCAGCTCCGCCATGTCTGAGGCCCGCTGAACAAAGGACAGCGCCACCCAATCGACCCCCTGGGCGAGGGCAAAGTTCAGATCCTCCCGGTCCTTGGCCGTCAGAGCCGGGATCGGGATTGCCAGGCCAGGCAGGTTCAGGCCCTTGTGGTCGGACAGGGACTCCCCGGCCATCACCACCGTGTCGGCAAACTCAGGTCCACAGGCCTCGACCCGCAGCCGGACCTTGCCGTCGTCCAGCAGGATGTCTGCCCCCGGCTTGAGGGCCGCGAAGATCTCGGGATGGGGAACGCAGACCCGAGCGGCGTCGCCACCCTGGCTGTTTCGATCCAGCCGGAAGTCTTGCCCGACCCTCAAGCGTACCCGCCCATCCACAAACTCCCCCAGCCGTAACTTGGGGCCTTGGAGGTCGGCCAGGATCGCCAGGGGGCGGCCGACCAGGGCCTCCACGTACCGGACATTGGCGATGGTGCGGGCGTGGTCGGGATGGCTGCCGTGGCTGAAATTGACCCGAAACACATCGGCGCCGGCCTCGGCCAACGCGCGGATCTGGGCCGGCTCGCGGCTGGCGGGCCCAAGGGTGGCGACAATACGGGCACGGCGGGCGCGGATCATGGCATTGGCCTTGGAGGACTTACGGCCGACGGCAGGTTGAAAACGGTCATCGAAGGATTCCGCAGCGATGGCCGCGACTCAGGGGCGGCGAGATCTGACTGTGGCATGATTTATCCTCGGCTTCCGCCCCGGAGGATCCTCACTCGTACCAGGCGCGCTCGGACCGCTCGATCAAGGCAAAGGCCCCGGCCGGCCCCCAGCTTCCCGCAGCATAGGGCTTGGGCACCATGCCGGCATCGGCCCAGGCGGCCTCAATGCCATCCACCCATGTCCAGGCCTGCTCCACCTCGTCGCGACGCACAAACAGGGCACCATTGCCGTGCATCACATCCAGCAGCAGCCGCTCATAGGCAATCCTGCGCCTTGCATTGGGTCCGGAATAGGCCCGCAGCAACGACAGGGACAGCGGCAGGGACTGCAGGCGCATGCCGCCCTGGGTCAGGCCCGGGGCCTGGTTCATCAGGGTCAGTTCGATATCTTCGTCGGGCTGCAAGTCGATGACCAGTCGGTTGGCCACCATGTCGGCCTTGGCCCCGGCCCCGAAGATGGAGTGCGGCACCGGCTTGAACTGGATCGCCACCTGGGTGCGCCTTTCCGGCAGGCGCTTGCCTGTGCGCAGGAAGAAGGGCACGCCGGCCCAGCGCCAGTTGTCGATATCGACCCGCAAGGCCACGAAGGTCTCAGTGCCGCTGGCTTG
>JANPAO010000248.1:0-7223 GCA_031429955.1 Phenylobacterium sp.
CGCTACCGCGCCGCCAAGCGCCGGGCCGGTGAGACCGATTTCGTCCGCGATCAACTGGGCAAGACTGACCGCAACGGCAAGCTGGCTAAGCCGGTGGCCGCGATGGCCAACTGGATGTCGGCCCGCAAGAACACGCCCCTACGCAAGCTGCTGGACGCCGTCGCCCAGATCGATGCTGAGGCCGAGCTGCCGCAGTACCATGCCAAGACCGCCACCGACCTGTTGGCGGTCCCGGTGCCGCCCGACCCCGCCGGCCCGGCCTTTGGTCTGCGCAAGGCGGTGCTCTATGCCACCTGCTTTGTGGACTACAACCAGCCCGACACTGCGGTCGCGGCGGCCCGCGTCCTGGCCCTGCAGGGGGTGGAGGCGCGCCTGATCTATCCGGAATGCTGCGGGATGCCGCAGTTGGAGAGCGGTGACCTGGCCGATGTTGCCGGGCGCGCCGAACGGATCGCCAAGGCCTTTGAGCCCTGGATTGCTGACGGCCACGACGTGGTGGCACTCACCGCCAGTTGCGGCCTGATGATGAAGTTCGAATGGCCGTTGCTGCTGCCGGAAAACCAGGCTGTCGCCCGGCTGGCGGCGGCAACCCGCGACATCAGCGAATATGTGGTGGACATCGCCCGCAAGGAAGGCCTGGCACCAGGCCTCGCCCCCGTCGCCGGCGGCGTCACTGTCCACCATGCCTGCCATGCCCGGGCCCAGAACATGGGACAGAAGTCCGCCGACATGCTGCGGCTGATCCCCGACACAGCCGTCGATGTGGTGGAGCGGTGCTCGGGCCATGGCGGTACCTTCGGGATCATGAAGGACACCCGGCCCCTGGCCCTGAAGGTGGGCAAGGCCGCCACCAGGCAGGTGGCCCAGAAGGCCAATGCCGAGCTCTGCTCCGACTGCCCGCTCGCCTGCAAGCACCTGGGCCAGATGCTGGTGGCCGAAACCGCCTCGGGCACCGTCCAGCCACGCCAGTCCCATCCCATCGAGATCCTAGCCCGCGCCTATGGAGCCATCTGAAGTGACCGCCAAGCCCCGCCAGATCACCCAGGCCGACCTGCTGCCCGACGCGGAATTCGCCAAGGTTCGCCGGGAGCGCCGGGCTGCCCTGATGCCCACCAAGCGCCTGCGCCGGATCGACCTGGGGCCCGTCTGCTCGTTCTATTTCGAGTGCTACGAGACCATGCTGTTCCAGATCCAGGAGATGCTGCTGATCGAGAAGGGTGGCGAGGCCCAGATGGCCGACGAACTGGCCGCCTATAACCCCCTGATCCCGCAGGGGTCGGAGCTGGTGGCCACGGTGATGTTCGAGATCGAGGACGAGGTTCGCCGCGCTGTCACCCTGGCCCGGCTGGGGGGCGTTGAGGACCACTTCTTCGTCCAGGTGGGGTCCGACAAGATCGCGGGCGTCCCGGAAGGCGACGTGGAGCGCACGCGGGAGGACGGCAAGACATCCTCGGTTCACTTCCTGCGCTTTGCCCTGAAGCCCGAGCACCTGGCGGTGTTCCGCGACCCCTCGGTGACCGTCGCAATCGGCTGTGATCACGAAGCCTATGGCCATCTCGCCTTGCTGAGCCCCGCGACCCGGGCGGAGCTGAGCCGGGACTTTGCGGTCGCCTCAGCCTAGGAGCAGTAGGGCCAGGACCCAGGCCAGGACCACCAGGGTCTCGGCGACGATCAACAGCACCGGTCGCCACCCGACGTGAACCAGCTCACCCAGCGATGTCTTGGCACCCAGGGCGGCGATGGCGGTGATCAGGCACCAGCGGGAGGCCGCGCTGGTCTGCTCCATGATCTCGGCGGCCACCACGCCGCTGGAATTGATCGCCACCAGGGCCACAAAACCCAGCAGGAACATCGGCACCAGGGGCGGCCGCTTGCCGGACGGGCCCGCTGTCATCTTGGAGCGGAACATCAGGGCGACGATCACAATGGTGGGCAGCAGGAGGGCCACCCGAAACAACTTGACGATGGTGGCGGTGTCGCCGGTCTCCTTGGAAACGCCATAGCCGGCCCCCACCACCTGGGCCACGTCGTGGATGGTGGCACCCAGGAAGACTCCAGTCTGGCTGTGATCAAATCCCACCGCCGCGGCGATCAGCGGATAGATCACCATGGCGATGGTGGAGAGGGTGGTCACCCCCACCACAGTCAAGGTGGTGTCGCGCTCACGCTCCCGGGTCTGGGGCAGGACTGAGGAGAGGGCGAGCGCTGCGGACGCCCCGCAGATGGCCACGGCACCCCCGGTGAGGATGCCAAAGTCCGGCTTCAGCTTCAGCCATCGCGACAGCAGCCAGCCGGCGAAGATGGTGAGGATCACGCCGCCGGCGGCGATCACCAGGATCCGACCGCCCAGGGAACCCACCTGATCCAGGGTGATCCGCGCGCCCAGCAGGGCCACCCCGAGCCTCAGGACGGTGCGGGCCATGAAGTCGATCCCTGGCCGACAACGCGGGTCCTGGCCCACAAAGTTCACCGCCATACCCAGCAGCAGGGCAAACAGCATCACCGGCGCGCCATAGTGGTCGGCCAGCCAGGACGCCGACAGCGCCACCAGCCCGGCGATCGAGGCGCCGGGCGCAATCCTGCTCACGGCCTGCAACAGCCGCAGATGTCCCGGTACCCCGGCCTGCGGCGGCGCGAGGACCGGCACGCCCTCCAGGGAATCGTAGGAGGCGAAAGCGAACTCGTGCGGTGAATCGCCGGGACGGGTCACGGTTGGAGCGGCCCATGATTCAGGCGCGGCAGGACATGGCGGGCAAACAGATCAGCCTCAGCCGCATGGGGATAGCCAGAGAGGATGAAGGCCTCGATGCCCAGGGCCTGATAGGCCTGAAGCTTAGCCAGCACCTGGTCAGGGTCCCCGACAATGGCGGCCCCGCAACCAGACCTCGCCCGACCGATCCCTGTCCAGAGATTGGCCTCGGCATAGCCGTCGTCGGCGGCGTTCTCCCGCAACTCGGCCTGGCGACGGACGCCCGCCGACTGGCTGTCCAGGGACTTGGCGCGAATGGCCGCGCCGGTGGGATCATCCAACCGCGACAACAGCCGGTCAGCCGCAGCCCTGGCCGCGGTCTCTGTCTCCCGCACCACCACATGGACCCGGTAGCCGAACTTCAGCTTGCGGCCATGTCGGGTCGCCCGGGCGGTCAGGTCGGTGATGATCTCGCTCACCGCCTCCATCTTGTCGGGCCACATCAGATAGACATCGCAGCCCTTGGCCGCCGCCTCACGAGCATCCTCCGACAAGCCACCGAAATAGAACTGAGGTGCCTTGCCCGACACCGTCCGCACCCGTGGCGGCTCGACCTTGAGGTTGTAGAACTCGCCTTGAAGATCCAGGGCCTCGCCATTCAGCAGGGTCCGCAGGATCTGCATGGTCTCCACCGTGCGGGCATATCGCGGGGCGCTGGCCAGGGTTTCGCCAGGCATGTCACTGGAGATGATGTTGACGGTCAGGCGACCGCCCAGCATCTGGTCGATGGTGGCCAGTTGGCGAGCCAGTTGCGGCGGCCACATCTCGCCACAGCGGATCGCGGCCAGCAGCCTCATGCGCTGGAGCAGGGGCGCGATACCTGCCGCAAAGGCCAGGGTGTCGATCCCCAGACCATAGCCCGAGGGCAGCAGGATGTTGTCGAACCCGCCCTTCTCCGCGGTCAGGGCGATATTGCGGCAATGGGCCCAGCTTGAGGCCAGGGCGGGGTCGGGCACACCCAGGAACTCATAGTCATCATCACACAGGGCCGAGAACCAGGAGACCTCGCACGGGGGATGGGTCATGGCAGTGGCGCTCCGCGGGCGGCGGTCAGGACGGCGTACCATTCAGCCCGCGTCAGGGTCACGGCGAGCGCCGCAGGTGCCTCGGCGACCCGGCCAGGCCGTTGTGAGCCGACGATGGGTATGGGCTTGGAGGGATGGGCCAACAGCCAGGCATAGGCCGCCACAGTCCGCGACACGCCGTGGCGAGCGGCGATCTCATCCAGGGCCAGGCGCACCGCCAGCACCCGGTCATCGGTGGTGGGTCCGTCGGCGAGACGGCCCTGGGCCAGGGGTGACCAGGCCATGACGGCCATCCCGGTCTCTAGGGCCTGATCCAGGGTCCCGTCATAGAGCGAGCCCACCACCAGGGGCGAAAACTCGATCTGGATGCAGGCGATGGGGAAGCTCAGATGGGCCTGAAGGGCAGCAACCTGGGCGCTGGTGTGGTTGGAGAGCCCGACCTCTAGAATCTTTCCAGCCTGCCGCAGCCGGGTCAGGACCTGGGCCACCTCAGCCGGGTGGGCCAGGTGATCGGGGCGATGGATCTGGTAGAGATCGATGACCTCAACCCCCATGCGCGAGAGCGAAGCCTCCACCGCGCTTTCCAGATAGGCCGGGCTGGAATCATAGGGCGTGCCCATGACGATGCCACCTTTGCTGGCCAGGACGATCTGGTGGCGCAGATGCGGAGCCTCCTTCAACACCCTGCCAAACAGGGCCTCGGCGGCCCCAAAGGGTTCGTTATTGTCCGGACCATAGATGTCAGCAGTGTCCAGGAAGGTGAGGCCCGCCTCCAGGGCCGCCTCCACCCGCCGTCGCGCGGCGGAGACATCATCGCCGGAAAACCGCCACATGCCCCAGGCCAGGGGCGAAACCGACAGGCTGCTTTTGCCGAGGGCGGATTTGGTCATGAGTTCGAGTCACCGGCTGGACGCAACGTGAAGGACCCTATGTTGAGCCAGGGCTTGGCTGAGGTCTACACGGCACAGGCGGGGTTGGGAAACCCGGCGGCGGAGCCTGCTGCCTTGATCTGGAACCTATTGCGGCGTCGTGGGTTTTCTACCTGCGGAGGTGACGACGCCCCCCCGACGAAGCCGGCCTCCAGGCCGGTTTGTCACCTCCGCACCCCCTCCCCTTCAAGGCCAGACACGCTCCACCAGGTCGCCGGCACAGGACCGTTCCTGCTAGGTCGCAGCCTCCCCATACAAAAGCACGCGCCTCAGCTTGGCTGAGGCGCGTGTCTTGGCAATCGGCTCGGGTGTGCCGTGTCAGACACCTCGCCCGCGAACCACATGCAATATGAGGCTCACCACGAACAGCACCAGGAAGATGTAGAACAGGATCTTGGCAGCACCGATTGCGACACCTGCAATTGCGGTAAAGCCTAAGAGGCCAGCGATCAGCGCGACCACCAGAAAGGTCAGGGCCCAACTCAGCATAATTAAATCTCCGTCGGTGTTTGAAGCCTTGGGTGCGTCGGTCCGAAATCCACAGGGATCAAGGGGTCCGCAACACGCCAGGCTGTTAGGTAGCGATATCGTCCGAGCCAGACTTTGGATCTATCTCGGCAGGGTGCAGGTTTAACGCGCGGCGGGGTCAGGCGTTCCATCAGCCGGTGCGGTGGGCCTTGGGTGGCGCCAGGACGCGCCTTCGCCATGGGCGGCGGCAAACTGACGCCCGGCAAATTGCCAGTTGGGCAGGGCCTGGAACCAGGCCTTCAGATAGGCCTCACGATCATTTTTATGATCGAGGTAGTAGGCGTGCTCCCAGAGGTCGCAAACCAGCAATGGCGTCAGGCCTGACCTCGACAGCAGGTCGGCCGCATCATGGGTCGCCACCAGGTCAATCCCACCCTTGGTCGCCGCCAACCAGAGCCACCCCGAACCGAAGTGATGCTTTCCCTTCTCGATGAAGGCGGCCTGCAGATCCTCAAGACCACCGAACTCCAGGTCGATAGCGGCCGTCAGATCCGCCTCCGGCGCCTCGCGGGTGGGGCTCATGGACGCCCAGAAGAAGGCGTGATTCCAAGCCTGGGCGGCATTGTTGAACAGGGTGCGGGGGCCGTCGTCGTGGGCCGCCTCGGTGACCACCGCCTCCAGGCTGTCAGGAGTGCGGCCCGCCTTCACCAGCAGGTCATTGGTGGCGTTGATATAGGCTTGATGATGCTTGCCATGATGCAGGCGCAGGGCAGCTCTGGAAATCACAGGCTCCAGGGCACCCTCATCAAAGGGCAGTGGCGGAAGTTCGAACATGGTGGGGTTCCGGCTTGGCGACGGCGGGATGGCCGTCACCTTCCAAAACCCCCCAGGCGGGATCGGGTTCGCTACTTTTTTCTCGTAGGACCCGTAGAGCGCGTGGCCATGGCCGTTGCCAGCAGCGTGGCGACAATCTTGGGATTGCGCAGGGCCACGACGCCGACAGCGATGATGGCACCGGCGGCCAGGATCGGCTTCTCTCGGGCAAGGTCGATGACCTTGGCCAGGGTGTCTTTCTGTTCGGGGGCCGCGCCGAACCGAATTGGGCTGACCTTGACCAACAGGATCATAGCGCACAGGCCCGTCATCAGGGCCGCCGCCCCGGCCACCGCCGTCGCCGCCCACGCCGATCCGGCCAGGGGCAGGACGGAGGCATAGAGGGCAAAGGCCAGGGCCACCACGCTGACGGCGGCCGCGGCCGCCAGGGCCGAGACCGCCGCAACGTAGAGGAGGGCTTTCTTCAGGATCAACGGTTGCGACCGCTGGCCAGCAGCAGACCCACCAACAGACCCACGCCAAGGGCCGTGCCAGCCGCCATCAGCGGCCGCTCCCGGACGCGCTCGACAACATAGCGCTGGGCCTCGTCAAGCTGTTCGCCGGCATTGTCGGCATAGGTGCGGCTCTGGGCGCGGACCTGTTCGAGACCCTCGGCGACGACCTTCTCGAAGCGCTTGGAGGCCTCGGCAAAGGTTTTTTCCGCCTGGGTGGCGAACTGGGTCGCAGCTTCAGCCACCGAATGGGCAGCGGCCTTGGCATCCTCGGCGGTGCGGTCGACGGCGTTCGCGGGCATTTGGATTCTCCACAGTATGGGCCTCGCCAGGGGGGCGGGGCAGGTCGTCATAGATGGGGTCTCAACCTTCGCTATTCTAGGATGGTTCCCAACGCGACGCAAAACAGGATGCCAGATCCAGCCAGGCTGGCGGTTGGATTGCCGTGCTCAGGGCACCTTGGCCTGGAGAAAGGCGATCATGGCCGGAACAGCGGCGCGGTCCTGGATCATGAACATGTGCCCACCTTCGAAAAACTGCAGGGCGGCCCCAGGGATGCGGCTGGCGAGGTTCTCCTGGGTCTGCGGCAGCGCGATCCCGTCATAGCGGCCGGCCGCGATCAGGGTCGGAACGTCGATCTGATCCAGGCGATCCCAGGTGTCGTGGCTGGCCCGGGCCTCCAACTGCCGCCGCGCGCCCATGGCCCGACCGGGCTCGTCGCCGAAGG
>JANPAO010000249.1:0-4032 GCA_031429955.1 Phenylobacterium sp.
TGGCCGGCATCGGCCAACGCCTTTTCGTTGGCCAGGTGGGTCAAGAACCGCTGTCCCCAGGTCGTGAAGACCGCATGTCCGCCGGGCCTCAAGACTTGCGCCACCTCCGTCAGCCACAGGGCAGCCGAGTGGGGCGACAGGTGGGAGAAGACCGAATAGCCGATGATCAGGTCAAAGCTGTCGCGCGGGATGCGCCGGTTGGGCAGGAACTCGCCCGACAGGATCGAGACATAGGCATTCAGGCTGCGGGCGATCTTGGAAAAGACCGGCGAGGGCTCATAGCCATAGATGTTCACCAGATCCAGGTGACGCATATAGGGTCGCAGCATACGTCCGTAGCCACAGCCAAAATCCAGCAATCGTGTGTCGGGGGAAAGGCGTAGCGACCCCCCCAGGCGCTCACGGACAAACAGATAGAAATCGAAGGCTTCAAAGACCGCCTGAGTCCCCGAGCTCCCGTGGATTCGGGACTGCAGGTCCGGATCAGGAAAGGCAGGAAACACCACCCCCTCGATGACCGGGGTCGTCACCGAGGCCTGGAGGGTTTCCAGCCACTGGTCGTCGGTCATGTGCCCGAAGGTGTCGCGAAAGATGTTGGGGGCACCGAGCCGCGCCATGTCGTAGTTGATCGGCGGAACATAGACCTCGGCAACCATCGGGAACTCCAATCTTGCCCCCTTATGTCGAGTGCCCACCAGGGTCACAACCCCGGGACGGTTCGGACTTGGCCTCGCGCGAGATTCTTCACGACACACTGTTGGTGACCGGGCGGCCCCGTGGTCCAGTGTCGGAAAACATAGGGAGCCCACGCCATGACCTTCGAAGACTATCGCCAGCACGACGCCGTGGGCCTGGCGGGGCTGGTGGCCAAGGGGGAGGTAACGGCTGGCGAACTGCTGGAGACCGCCGTGGCCCGCATGGCCCAGGTCAATCCCGCCCTCAATGCTGTGACCCTGGACCTGGCCGACTGGGGGCGGGCGGAGGCGGCGGGTCCGCTGACCGGGCCCCTGGCCGGGGTGCCCTTTCTGCTCAAGGACCTGGGGGTCACCCTGGCCGGTACTGTCACCTCCTCGGGCTCAGCGGCGTTGAAGGAGGTTGTGTCCGACGCCGACAGCGCGCTCACCACGGCCTATCGTCAGGCCGGGCTGGTGGTTTTCGGCAAGACCAATACCCCGGAATTTGGCCTGATGCCGGTGACCGAGAGCACCCATCTGGGGGTCTGTCGCAATCCGTGGGATGTGTCGCGGACGCCGGGCGGCTCCTCGGGTGGGGCGGCCTCGGCGGTGGCCGCCGGGATTGTGCCGGCGGCCCATGCCAGTGATGGCGGCGGCTCCATCCGCACCCCGGCCTCGGCCTGTGGTCTGTTTGGCCTGAAGCCGTCGCGGGGCCGGGTCTCCTTCGCGCCGGCCGGCGAGGGCTGGGGCGGGGCCTCGATCCACCATGCAGTCACCCGGTCGGTCCGCGACTCTGCGGTGCTGCTGGACATCGCCTGCCAGCCCCAGGGGGGCGACCCCTACTATCTCGACCCCCCGGCCACCCCCTTTGCCCAGGAGGTGGGGCGGGCGCCCGGCCGGCTGCGGATCGGCTTTACCACCGCGGCCCTGGCCTCGCCGGCCCTGGACCCCGAATGTGTTGCCGCGGTGCTGGATGCCGCCAGGCTCTGCGAGAGCCTGGGGCACAGTGTCGAGGAGGTGACCCTGCCGGGGGATCTGGCGGCCATGCAGCAGGGGGCCGGTGACGTGATCGCCGCCAGCGTCGCGGCCAATCTGGAGACCGAGGGCGCGCGGCGCGGGCGCCCGGTGAGCGAGGCCGACGTCGAGTTCCTGACCTGGGGCATGGCGCGGCGTGGGGCAGGGGTGTCCGGCTCGGCCTATGTGCGGGGGATGGCGGCGATCCACGCCTATGGCCGGGCGGTGGCGGGGATGTTTGCCACCTATGACGTGCTGCTGCTCTCCACCCTGGGCAGCCCGGCCATCCCGGTGGGCCACCTGACGGAGGATCTGAGCCAGTTCACCTCGCGGCTGTTTGCCTTCATGCCCAACACCCAGGCCTTCAACAATACCGGCCAGCCGGCCATGACCGTGCCCCTGGCCTGGTCGGCGGCAGGCCTGCCCATCGGCCTGCAATTCGTCGGACCGATGGCGGGGGAGGCAACGCTGTTTCGCCTGGCCGGCCAGCTTGAAACCGCGAGGCCATGGTTCAACAGAGTTCCACAAATATAAATAAAAACCGTAGACTATCGAATAATCTTTATGTGTTACATGAATCCAAATCTTCCTGGCGGAACCACTTCATCAAGTGCCTGAACCTCGCCTGCGCTGTTGCAGTAGATAAGCCCCGATGACCCCGGTGGCCACCAGGCCCACCAGCAGGGTGGAGACCGCATTGATCTCCGGGCTGACCCCCAGCCGCACCTGGCTGTAGATCCGCATGGGCAGGGTGGTGGCGCCGGGGCCCGAGGTGAAGCTGGCGATCACCAGATCATCCAGCGACAGGGTGAAGGCCAGCATCCAGGCTGCGGCCACCGCCGAGCCGATATTGGGCAGGGTGACGGCGAAGAAGGCCCGCAGCGGCGTGCAGCCCAGGTCGCGGGCGGCCTCCTCCAGGGCCAGGTCAAAGCTGGCAAGCCGGGCCTGGATCACCACCGTGGCGTAGCAGAGGGTGACCGTGGCGTGGCTCACCGTCACCGTCCAGAACCCTCGGGGCAGGCCCACCGAGACAAACAGCAGCAGCAGCGACAGCCCCAGGATCACCTCGGGCATCACCAGGGGCGCATAGAGCATGCCCGAAAACAGCAACCGCCCGCGAAACCGCCCAGACCTTACCAGGGCCACCGCCGCCAGGGTTCCCAGCACGGTGGCCAGGGTGGCCGAGATGAGCCCAACCCGCAGGGTGACGCCGATGGCGTCCAGCAGTTGCTCGTCCCGCAACAGGGCCGCGTACCACTTGGTGGAGAACCCACCCCAGACCGTCACCAGCCGACTGGCATTGAAGGAGTAGATCGCCAGCAACAGGATCGGCAGGTAGAGGAAGCTCAAGCCGAGGATCACCGAGATCCTGTTGAAGATCGACGGTCCCCGGTTCACCGGTCACCGCCGATCATGCGGGCCTGCTGGTGTTGGTAGAGGGCGATCGGCACCACCAGGGTCGCCAGCAGCGCCACCGCCACCGCCGAGGCGGCGGGCCAGTCGCGATTGGCGAAGAACTCGGTCCAGATGGTCTTTCCCAGCATCAGGGTGCTGGACCCGCCCAGCAGGTCGGGGATCACTAACTCACGCACCATAGGGATGAAGCATAGCAGGGCGCCGGCGGCCACGCCCGGCAAGGACAGGGGGAAGGTCACGCGCCAGAAGGTCTGGGTGCGGGTACAGCCCAGGTCGGCGGCGGCCTCCAGCAGGGCCTGATCCTGGCGCTCCAGAACTGCATAGAGCGGCAGGACCATGAAGGGCAGATAGGCGTAGACCAGGCCGATATAGATGGCAGTATCGGTGCTCAGCAGGTTGATGGGCCCCAGTCCCACCTGGGCCAGGAAGGCATTCAACAGCCCCTGGGGTTTCAGCACCGCGATCCAGGCATAGACCCGGATCAGAAAGCTGGTCCAGAAGGGCAGGATCACCGCCATCAGCAGGGCCTGGCGTGTCGAGTCCCCGAACCGCGCCATCCCATAGGCGATGGGATAACCGATCAGCAGCAGGATGACCGTGGCCACTGCGGCGAACTTCAGGCTGGAGAGGTAGGCGGCGATATAGAGGCCGTCTGTGGCGAGCCGAGTGTAAGTCTCAAAGTCCAAAGCCCCGAGATAGGCCTGGGCCCCGGAAACGCCGGCCCCCCAGTCGATCCTTGGGGTGAAGGGCGGCATCGATAGGGCGGTGTCCGACAGCGACAGCTTGGCCACCAGCAGGAACGGAAACAGGAACAGCACCGCCAGCCAGAGGAAGGGTGCCATCGCCGGCAGGCTCAGCCGTGACCTCATCGGGTCAGGACCACGGCGGCATCGGGGGTAAAGGTCAGCCAAACGGGATCGTCGCAGGC
>JANPAO010000250.1:0-3994 GCA_031429955.1 Phenylobacterium sp.
TCGGCGGGCCTTTTGCATTTTCAGAGCCCATGCCCGACCACCACGATCTTTCTGATCTCGACGCCCTGGTGGGGCGGGTGGACCCTGATCGCTGGCTGTCGAGCCGGTTCATTGCCGATCCTTTGGCCCGTGGCGATGTAATCGCCCTCTATGCCTTCGATCACGAACTGGCCCGGGCCCCACGGGTGGCCACCAACGCCCTGATGGGGGAAATCCGTCTGACCTGGTGGCGTGAGGTGCTGGACGAGGTGTTCGATGGCAAGGCCGTGCGTGCCCATCCGACCGCGCGCGCGTTGGCGGCGGTCATCGCGCGCCACGCCCTGCCGCGCGCGCCCCTGGAAGCGATGATTGAGGCTCGCTATCGCGAACTCAGCGCCGAGCCCATGCGGCTGGGTGAGGCGCTGGAGTGGGCTGACGGCACCGCGGGATGCGCCGCAGTGCTCGCAGGCCAGATCCTTGATCCGGCAGCGGACGCCGCCACAGCGCGGGCCGGCGGGCGAGCCTGGGCCATCGGACGCCTGATCGGCACGGCCGGTCTGGCGGGGCCAGATGTCGGCCCGGTTTTGGCGCGGGCGCTAAGCGACGCCAAAGGCCTGTCGGCCCTCGCATTTCCCGCCGTGGCCCATGCGACGCTGGCGCGGGTGCGGGCCAGGGGGCGACGCCCCGGCGACCTTGAGGCGCGCCTGCGCCTGACGCTCGCCGTGGCGCTTGGTCGGGTTTGATCCTATTCTGCGGCCATCCTGGTCTGGCCCGTTGCCCAGGTATCCAAGTCGGCCAGAGCCCGCTCTCCAACAGCCAGGCGTTTGCTCTTGCTCTTTTCCTTGGCGGCAAGGCGTCGGCCGGCTTCGTCTCGCTTGGCCACGGCCTCGATGGGCGGCAGTAGCCCATAGTTGATGTTCATCGGCTGGAACGAGCCCTTGCTCCCCACCAGATGCCCCCCGGTGATGTGGCCCACCAGGGCGCCCAGGGCGGTGGTGGCGGGCGGTGAGGAGATGGGGCTCCCTCGGCGCTCGGCGGCGGCCAGACGACCGGCCAGCAGACCCATGGCCGCGCTCTCCACATAGCCTTCGACCCCGGTGATCTGACCAGCGAACCGCAATCGAGGCTGGACCCGCAGGCGAAGCTGGAGGTCCAAGAGCTTGGGACTGTTGAGAAACGTATTGCGATGCAATCCACCGAGCCGCGCAAACACCGCCTTCGACAGGCCCGGGATGGTGCGGAACACCTCGGTCTGGGCCCCATGTTTCAGCTTGGTCTGGAAGCCCACCATGTTCCACAGGGTGCCCAGGGCATTGTCCTGCCGCAGCTGGACGATGGCATAGGCCTTTTCCTGGGGATTGTGTTCGTTGGTCAGACCCACCGGCTTCATGGGCCCGTGGCGCAAGGTCTCTCGGCCGCGCTCAGCCATGACCTCAATCGGCAGGCAGCCGTCGAAGTATGGAACGTTCTCCCATTCCTTGAACTCGCTCTTTGGGCCCGACAGCAGGGCGTCGATGAAGGCCTCGTACTGGGCCTTGTCCATCGGGCAGTTGATATAGGCCGCCGCGTCGCCGCCAGGGCCTTCCTTGTCGTAGCGCGACTGCCGCCAGGCCACGCCCATGTCTATGCTGTCGAAGTGAATGATGGGGGCGATCGCGTCGAAGAAGGACAGTTCCCCCTCGCCGGTGAGGGCAAGGATCGCCGCGGACAGGGCCGGAGAGGTGAGGGGGCCGGTGGCCACGATCACGTTGTCCCAGTCGGCGGGCGGCAGCCCGGCCACCTCTTCCCGAGCAATGGTCACCAGGGGGTGGGCCTCCAGGCGCGCGGTGACGGCCTGGGAGAAGCCTTCGCGGTCCACCGCCAGGGCCCCGCCGGCCGGCACCTGGTGGGCATCGCCGCAGGACATGATGATGGAGTCCAGCCGTCGCATCTCGGCGTGCAGCAGGCCCACCGCATTGCCGGTCCAGTCGTCGGCGCGAAAGGAGTTGGAGCAGACGAGTTCCGCCAGCCCGTCGGTATGGTGCGCATCGGTCCCTCGCACGGGACGCATCTCGTGCAGGACGACGGGGACACCAGCCTGGGCGATCTGCCAGGTCGCTTCTGAGCCGGCGAGCCCGCCGCCGATGACATGGATGGGTTCTTGTTTCAGGGTCATGCGTGGCTAAGTAGCAACGATTGGCACGGTTCGCGAGGGAGGCCTTGCGGGTCGGCGGCCGCAAACGCAAAGATCGTCGGCAAGAGCCTCTCCGAATCGAATTTCTGAGACGAGGCTGACCAGGGAACCAGGATGACCAGTTTTTCGGCCACCGATGCGGCGTTTGAGGGGTTCCGCGTTGCCCGTGAGCGGCCTCGGACCTTGCTCATCTGGGCGGGGTTCTACCTGGCGGTCAACATCGTCATGGCCTTTGTGATGATTGGAATAGGCGGCGAAAAGCTGGCGGCCCTGGAAGCCACCGCCAACCAACCCAATGCCGACCCCACCCTGGCCTTAGAAAATCTCAGAGCTCTCGCACCTCTCTACTCGATCCTCATTCCCTTGGGGGTGCTGGTCTCCTCCGTGATGGCGGCGGCTGTCTACCGGGTACTGCTGCGCCCCAATGATGGTGCGCCTGGCTATCTCCGTCTTGGCCTTGACGAGGTCAGGCTGGTGGCCTTGACCTTCATCTATTTTTTCCTGGCTATCGGACTGGTGTTCGTTGTGGTGCTCGTGGCGGGCCTGACCGCAGGCTTGGCGGCCTCGGTTATGGGCGGCATGGGCGGGTTCGTCGGACTGGCGGTTGGCCTCTTTGCGACGGGCCTTCTGGTCTATATTGCGGTTCGGCTATCCCTGGCCCCGGTGATAACCTTTGCCGAGCAAAGGCTCGCGGTGTTTGACTCGTGGCGTTTGACCCATGGCCAGTTCTGGAAGCTGCTGGGCACCTATGCCCTGGCTCTGTTCATGGTTTGTGTGGTGCTGCTGCTGGCCATGCTCATCTTCGTGGCGGTGGCCGCCATTCTCGCCGGGGGGGACATGGACACCGCCAGTGCGATCTTTGCGCCGGACCTCACCTCCGTCGGCGCCTATTTCAAACCGATGCAGATTGCCTATACGGCCTTCGGGGCCCTTCTGAGCGCCCTCTACTACACTGTGATCGGGGCCCCTGCGGCCATGGCCTATCTCGCCCTGCACGGCCAGCCGGCACCGCAGGCAGCCGTTGCCAAGACCGATAGCTGAGAGCAAGGACCCTAGGGTGGCCGGGGACGAACCCGACCACCTCGGTCTGGCTCAAGCCGTGGCGCTGGGCCGGGCACTGACGCGGTCGTGCCACGCCTTCAAATCTGTGAACTCGGCCTCCATCGGCAACCCGATCCAGTTGGCGAAGTCCACCGTCGAGAGCAGGCAGATGTCGGCCATGGTATAGGTGTCGCCCGCCAGAAACGGTCGGTCGGCCAGCTCTCGGTTCATGTACTTCTGAGCGCCGAGATAGGTTTCCTTGTTGGACTCGCCAAAGTCCTTGAACTGGGTCAGCAGGGCCGCCGTGCGCGGGTGGGCGTGGCGCCAGAACTGACCCACCGGCATCATCACCGCAAACTCGACCCGGCGGATCCACTGGTCCACATGGGCCATCTCCACCGGGGTGGTGCCAAACAGCGGCGGCTCGGGCTGGGTCTCTTCGAAGTAGCGGCAGATGGCGACGGTCTCGGAGATGGTGGTGCCATCATCCAGCTCCAGGGTGGGGATCTGTCCCATGGAGTTCTTCGCTCGGAACTCCGGCGACTTGTGCTCCCGCTTCATCATGTTGACGTTGGTCTCGGGCAGGTCGATGCCCTTCTCCGCCAGGAAGATGCGCACGCGGCGCGGATTGGGGGCCGGGTTGGGCGTGCCGTACAGGATCATGGGTCGTCTCCAATGCTTAAACCAATGGCGCGACGCTATTTCGAACGGCTGTTTGAGGGAAGGGTTTACGCGCTGACCAGTGTCTTCACCCGCGCCTTGCGCCGATCCTCGTGGCGTTTGAGCACCTCGGCCAGATAG
>JANPAO010000251.1:0-2682 GCA_031429955.1 Phenylobacterium sp.
ACGGCGTGGCGGTGAAGTGTGCGACGATCACGCCTGACGAAGCACGCGTGAAAGAGTTCAACCTGCAGAAAATGTGGAAGAGTCCTAACGGGACCATCCGCAACATTCTCGGCGGCGTCATCTTCCGCGAGCCGATCATCATGTCGAACATCCCGCGTCTGGTACCGGGATGGACCAAGCCGATCGTAGTAGGGCGCCATGCGCACGGTGACCAGTACAAGGCCACCGACTTCAAGGTCCCCGGTCCCGGCAAGGTCACGATGACCTGGACGCCCGACGACGGCAGCGAGCCGACGCAGTTCGAGGTGGCGAAGTATGGAGCCGATGGCGGCGTGGCGATGGGCATGTACAACTACAACGACTCGATCCGTGACTTCGCGCGCGCCAGCCTGACCTACGGCCTGCAGCGCAGCTATCCGGTGTACCTGAGCACCAAGAACACGATCCTCAAGGCCTACGACGGCGCCTTCAAGGACATCTTCGAGCAGGTGTTCAACGATGAGTTCCGCACGGACTTCGAGGCGGCCGGCATCACCTACGAGCACCGCCTGATCGACGACATGGTCGCCGCCGCGCTGAAGTGGGAAGGCGGCTACGTCTGGGCCTGCAAGAACTACGACGGCGACGTGCAGTCCGACATCGTGGCGCAGGGTTTCGGCTCGCTCGGCCTGATGACCTCGGTGCTGATCACCCCGGACGGCAAGACCATGGAGGCCGAGGCCGCCCACGGCACTGTCACCCGCCACTTCCGCCAGCATCAGAAGGGCGAGAGCACGTCGACCAACTCCATCGCCTCGATCTTTGCCTGGACGCGCGGCCTGGAGCACCGGGCCAAGCTCGACGGCAATGCCGAACTGGACCGCTTTGCCCGCACCCTGGAACGGGTCTGCGTCGAGACCGTCGAAAGCGGCTCCATGACCAAGGACCTGGCCCTGCTGGTGGGGGACAGCCAGGGCTGGCTGACCACCGAGGGCTTCATCGACAAGGTCGCCGTGAACCTGGAAAAGGCCCTGGCGGCCGGCTAGACCCCATATGTCATCCCGGTTTTCGCCGCAGGCGGAAGACCGGGACCTATAGACACCGATCTATCCTGATGGCCGCGCGCCTATGGGTCCCGGACAAGGCTTCGCCTTTCCGGGGTGACATCGTTGATTGTGTGTGACGCTCCAACACTATCCCGGCTTCAACCGCTCCGGGTGAGCCGGCGGGTGGATCAGCTCGGTCCGTTCCTGGGGGGTGATCACCCGCCAGCGCCCCTCCGGCAGGTCCCCCAGCTTCAGGGACCCGATCCGCACCCGCAGCAGATCCACCACCCGCAGGTCCACCAGATCGCACATCCGCCGGATCTGGCGGTTGCGGCCCTCCTTCAGGACAAACCGCAGCATCTGGTCGCCGATCAGCGTCACCTTGGCCGGCCGCAATTGCCGCCGGTCCAGTTGCAGGCCGTGGCGCAGCATGGCCAGTTTCTTGTCGGTGATCGCACCGGTGACCTTGACCCGGTACTCCTTCTCCAGCTCTGACTCCGGGCCGATCACCGCCTTGGCCACCACCCCGTCCTCCGACAGGATCAGCAGACCGCGGGAGTCCATGTCCAAGCGACCGACCGGGGCCAGCCGGTTTTCCGGCCCAGGAATGATCGGGCTCTCACCGTAAAGCGCCCCGGCTGTCAGCATCCGCACGGCGGGGATCTGGTTGGGCTCGGGATGAGCCGAGACAATGCCCACCGGCTTGTGGATCACCACCGTCAGGGTGGCCTCCAGCCGAGATTGCGCGCCGTCGCTCAAGACCAGGGTCTGGCCAGGCTCGATTTTGCGGCCGGCGTCCTCGACGATCTGGCCGTCGATGGTCACCAGGCCCTGAGCAATCAGCCCCTCGGCCTCGCGGCGCGAACACACCCCGCTCTGGGCCAGCCAGCGATTGACCCGCTGGGGCTCGGCTTCGTCATAGGTCTTGGTCCAGGCCATGGGATCAGGGGGTCGGGGTCGGTGTGAGCTTGGCGGCGAAGAAGTCCAGGGTGGTGCGCATGCGGTGCAGCAGATGGGTCTGGGTCCATCCCGCGCGGTGGCGCAGACCCGGATACATCATGTTGTCAAAGGTGATGCCCTTGGCCTGCAACACCGCCATCAGCCGGGTGGAGTTGTCGAAGGTGACATTGTCATCGGCCATGCCGTGCATCAGCATCAGGGTGCCGGGCTTCAGCCGTCCGGCCCTCGCCGTGACCTCGGAATTGGCATAGCTGGCGGGATCGGTCTGGGGCGTACCCATAAAGCGCTCGGTATAGTGGGTGTCATAGAGCGACCAGTCGGTGGGCGGCGCGCCCGCCACCGTGGCGGCATAAGGGCTGTTCTCCGCGGTCATCAGCAACAGGCTCATATAGCCGCCATAGGACCAGCCGGTCACCCCGATCCGGCTTGGATCGACATAGGGTAGCGAGGTCAGATACCGCACGCCTGCCAGCTGGTCGGCAACCTCCAGTTCCCCAAGCCGCCGGTCGATGGCGGTCTTAAAGGCCACCGAGCGATGGGGCGTGCCCCGGTTGTCCAGGATAAACAGGATATAGCCCGCCTCCAGATAGAGCTGGTCGGAGGGATCGTGCCAGATCCTGCGCACCAGGGCATTGCCCGGCCCGCCATAGACCTTCACCACCACCGGATAGCGCCGACTGGCGTCAAAGCCCGGCGG
>JANPAO010000252.1:0-7427 GCA_031429955.1 Phenylobacterium sp.
CCCATAGCGACGTCAAAGGCGCCGGTGTCTACGGTCAGGCCCTTGGCCCGAACCGCGTCCTGGGTGAGGTCGAGGGGGAAGCCGTAGGTGTCGTAGAGCTTGAAGGCGGTCTCGCCGGAGAGCACGCCGCCCTCGCTCATCTTGGCCGTTGCTTCGTCCAGCAGCGCCATGCCGCGACCCAGGGTCCGGCGGAAGCGTTCCTCCTCCTGCCGCAGGGTCTCGACGATCACCGGCTCAGCTCGGCGCAGTTCGGGATAGGCGGCCCCCATCTCGGCGATCAGCACGGGCGCGAGCCGGTGCATGAGGGGCTCTTCGGCACCCAGCAAATGAGCGTGGCGCATGGCCCGGCGCATGATGCGACGCAGCACATAGCCCCGGCCCTCATTGGAGGGCGAGACCCCGTCGGCGATCAGGAAGCTGGTGGAGCGCAGATGGTCGGCGATCACCCGATGGGAGGGGCCGTTGGAGCCGCTGGCCACCAAGGACTTCGACGCCGCGATCAGGGTGCGGAAGAGATCGATGTCGTAGTTGTCGTGGACGCCCTGCAGCACCGCGGCGACCCGCTCCAGCCCCATGCCGGTATCGATCTGCGGTTTGGGCAGAGGCTTGCGCGAACCGTCTGCGAACTGCTCGAACTGCATGAAGACCAGGTTCCAGATCTCCACGAACCGGTCGCCGTCCTCATCGGGGCTGCCCGGCGGTCCGCCGGCGATATGGGGGCCGTGATCATAGAAGATCTCAGAGCAGGGGCCACAGGGGCCGGTGTCGCCCATCGACCAGAAATTGTCGCTGGTGGAGATGCGGATGATCTTGTCGTCGGTCAGGCCGGCAATCTTTTTCCAGAGGTCGGCGGCCTCGGTGTCGGTGTGATAGACGGTCACCAGCAGCTTCTCGGCCGGGATTTGGAAATCCCGGGTCAGCAGGGTCCAGGCGTGCTCGATGGCGCCGGCCTTGAAGTAGTCGCCAAAGGAGAAGTTTCCCAGCATCTCAAAGAAGGTGTGGTGGCGGGCGGTGTAGCCGACATTGTCCAGGTCATTGTGTTTGCCGCCGGCCCGGACCGACTTCTGGGACGAGGCCGCCCGAGGGGCGGGCGGGGTCTCGGCACCCGTGAAGTAGTTCTTGAACGGCACCATGCCAGCGTTGACGAACAGCAGGGTGGGGTCGCTTTGCGGCACGAGCGGTGCGGAGGGAATGATCAGGTGATCATTCTTCTCGAAGTAGCCCAGGAAGGCGCTGCGGATTTCGTTCAGGCTCGGCATGGCTCTAGACGCTAAAACTTGCAATTGGGGCGCGTGTTGCGCTGCGACATCGGCGTTCGTTTACGAGACTTGGAGGCCCCCGCAAAGAAAAAGGACGCCCAGACCAAAGTCTGAACGTCCTTCTCTTCGTGAACGACCCTGCGGGGGTCAGCGACCTGACGCCATCCGCGCGGCTTGGCAGGGACGCGGCGGCGATATCAGGACGCCGAAGCGGTCGCTCACAGGAACCTTCGCGCGACCCGACTTTACTCTTCGTCTTCCCCGGCCGCCGGACCCACCAGGAGTTCCTCCTGGATGGCTTCCTTGGCACCGCGCACCTGCTTTTCGATCGCATCGGCGATGTCGGGGTTGTTCTTGAGGAACTCGCGCACATTGTCGCGACCCTGGCCGATCCGTTGGCTGTTCCAGGAGAACCAGGAGCCGGACTTCTCGATCACCCCGGCCTTGACCCCCAGGTCGATGATCTCGCCCAGCTTGGAGATCCCCTCGCCGTACATGATGTCGAACTCGACCTCGCGGAAGGGCGGGGCCACCTTGTTCTTCACCACCTTGACGCGGACATTGTTGCCCATGATCTCGTCGCGGATCTTCACCGAGCCGGTACGCCGAATGTCCAGGCGGACGGAGGCGTAGAACTTCAGGGCATTGCCGCCGGTGGTGGTTTCCGGGCTGCCGTACATCACCCCGATCTTCATGCGGATCTGGTTGATGAAGATCACCAGGGTGTGGGTCTTGGAGATCGAGGCGGTCAGCTTGCGCAGAGCCTGACTCATCAACCGAGCCTGGAGGCCCGGAAGGCTGTCGCCCATCTCGCCTTCAATTTCCGCGCGCGGCGTCAGGGCCGCCACCGAGTCGATGACGATGATGTCCACGGCACCCGAGCGCACTAGGGTATCGGTGATCTCCAGGGCCTGCTCGCCGGTATCGGGCTGAGATACCAGCAATTCGTCGAGGTTCACCCCCAGCTTGTTGGCATAGGAAGGGTCCAGGGCGTGCTCGGCGTCCACAAAGGCCGCAGTGCCACCGGCCTTCTGAACCTCGGCCACCACATGCAGGGCCAGCGTCGTCTTGCCCGAACTCTCCGGCCCGTAGATCTCCACGATCCGCCCCTTGGGCAGACCGCCGATGCCGAGCGCAATATCCAGGCCCAGAGACCCCGTTGAGATCGACTCGATCTCCATGTGACTCTTGTCGCCAAGCTTCATCACCGAGCCCTTGCCAAAGGCCCTATCGATCTGCGCCATCGCTGCTTCCAGCGCGCGCTGCTTATCACCGTCTTCTCGTGCCACGAGCTTCAATGCCGTTTGAGACGCCATACCAGCACTCCCTATCCCATGATTCCGCCAACCCGGTGGGGTAGATCGCTCATCCCGCCGCCGGACTCAGGTGTACTTATTTTGTTCTATGTTCGCAAGACGTTCTTTTTGGGGCATACGACCGTTTCTGGCGCACCCCCCTATCCCCGATAGGTCCGGCCCCGCGGCATCTTCTTGGCCCAGGCCCGCAGGCGCTCCAGTTCGTCGCGCAGGAAGGCGGTCTCCTCCCGCAGGTGGGCGATCTCATTGTGCATCTGCTCGAGCTCGGTGGGGGTCACCGGCTGGGAGTCCCAGACATTGGCCGACTTGATGCGCCCCGCCTCCAACCGCACGTCGGTGAGGTGGCGGCCGTCCTTGCGGAGTTTGGCCAGGACCGCATCGCGGGCATTGCGGATCTCGCCGTCTGTGGTGGCGCTCAGCATCAGGCGCAGGGCCTTGGTGATGGTGTCGGTGGTCATGGCCTGATCCTAGCAGCCAGAGGCCGGAGGGCACCACCGCACCCGGTTAAGGTCCTGGTCACCGAGTCACCTGCACCTCTGGGGTTTGACGCATCTGTGACAGAGTATCGATGAGGCCTTCTCCTACCCCTGAATTCGACCACGGGGCCGCCCTGCGCGTGCCGCCGGCCCATGACAGGCGCAGTTGGAGCAAGCTGCTCTATTGGCTGGGCGACGAGGGGTCGGCCCTCGATGAGAGCGGCTTGGTGCAGGTGGCCACCCCTAACGGCTGGACCGTGGCCCGGCCCGGCGACTGGATCGTCCTCAGCGTCGCGGGCCAATACCATGTCGCTCACGCAGGCCCGCGAACCCACGACGCATGAGCGTGCGGACGGGTTCCTGCCTCTGCGGTGGGATGGTCTTCGAGGTCTCCGGTGACCTGCCGGGCCTTGAAGTCTGCTGGTGTCGCAGTTGCCAGAAGGCCCAAGGGTCGGCCTTCGTCGCGGTCCTGCCGGTTGCAGAGGCCAATGTCGTCTTCCTGCGCGGTGAGGACCTGCTGGCCGCCTACCCCTCCTCTCCCGGCAAGGAACGCCTGTTCTGCAAGGTCTGCGGCTCTCCGGTTCTGAGCCGGAGCTCCGCCTTGCCAGGACGCCTGCGTCTGCGCGCAGGACTCATCGAGGGCGGCCTTGGCGTTCAGATCGCCTCACACGCCTTCACCGGCCAGGCTGTGGACTGGTGCGTGGTTGACGGAGAGGCACCGCGTTATGACGGTGCCCGGCCTTCCTAGAGAAGAGCCAAGCCGCCGGCGTCGGAACCGCTAGTTCCCGAACATGGGATTCAGGCGAGCCTTGCCGCCGCCTGGAAGGTGCGCCTCGTAGGGGCCAAAGCGGGCATCGGGCTTCAGATAGTCGGTGGACACATAGTGAGCCCCCGACGCAAAGGCCTGGGCCTGGCGGGTTCGGTCATTGGCCCGGGCCTCCAGGGTATCGGCGTCGGCTCGGGTCCGGACGATCAGGCCGTTGGAGATCGCCGCTGCAATGCGGGCTGAGAGTTCGGCTGGCTCATTGAGCGTGACATAGGCCGCGGCGGGCCCTTCGTCGGTGTTGATGAACATCGCCCGGCCCTCGAGCGATTTTCTTGCCCCTCGGTAGAGGGCAGGCTTGGCCCCGCTCTCGTCCATGGCAAACATGACCTTGCCCCTCGCGGCCTTTAGTTTGGGCCAGCCGCCAGCCTTTGCTGCGGCCGCCAGGGTCGCCGCTCGCCCCTGCACCTTGTCAGGCGTGATCAGGGCGGACTCTGGAAATACAGAACGAATGTCGGTGTCGATCTGGTCCATGGCCTTGGCATCGAAGGGCACGACCGTGGTGGCGCCTGGAACGCCGGTGAGGTTGTCGTCCTTCAGGTTCATGATCACCAGGATCGGAACATGGTCGGGGTGAGCCTTGGACCACGCCCGAATCTCCCTCAAGCACCCCAGGAACGTCGGGCAACTGGACCGGTAGTCCATGTCCTGAACATGCATGACCTTGAACCCGGGCACCTTGAGCGGTGCCAAATCATAGGGCGCGGCAGCGGCGTCGCGGGCGAGCTTCATCGCCAGGGGGACGGCATAGCGCCCGCCCTCCGGATCATTCAGCAGGTCCAGCTCCAACTGGCGGGCGCCAGAGTTCAACTCGTCGGTCAGGGGTGCATGGGCATAGTCCAGGGTGGCGGCAAGGTCGGGCTTGGCCATCCGGATCAGCGCCATCTCCGCGGGAGCGATGGCCTGCTTGTAGCTATTGTGAGTGCCCAGGGCCTGGATGGCGTTCATCGGCAGGGCATCGACGGCGGCCCGGCGGCAGCCGGGGGCACCTGAAGGCTTTTCCAGATCGCAGTTGGCGGCGACAGTCAGGCTGGCGGCCAGAAGGAATGAAATCATGACGTCCCCGGTTCAGATGGCACCCGCAACCTCGCCCGCGCCGTGCCTCCAAGGCAAGCCTGTGCGCCCGATGGAATTGGCCGCGCGCCCGGATGGGCTGAAAAGTGCTTTTTTCACAGGGTGTTAAGTCATGTCGGTTAGATGAAGTTTCCAATCCATAGGAACCCGTCGCCTTGGCCGTCGCATCACACCGGTTGCTCGGGTTTGCCTTTGCGAACGCAGACCTGCTCCTTGAGATCAGCCAGGACGGCAGCATTGCTGTGGCGATCGGAGCTAGCGAAGCCCTCTCGGGGGCTCAGGAAACCGATCTGGTCGGGCGCGCCTGGCGCGACTTCATCGACGTGCGCGATCGCACCATGGTCCAGGCCCTGCTGGAGGGTTTGACTGATGGGATGCGGGGCGGTCCTCTGGTGGTGACACTGGCCAGCAGCGGCGGCGATGAGCGGGCGGCGACCATGTCGGCCTTCCGTCTACCTGGAAATGACGGCGCCATCTCCTGCACCTTCAGCCGCGCCGCAGGCGGGCAGCACCACGGTCTGCACGATCATGCTGGCCTAGAGGCGGTGACCTCGACCCTCTTCGAAAACAGCAGGGCCAGCGGACTAGAACTGGAACTCGCCTTCATCGAGATGGACGGACTGCCCGCCCACCGGAAAGGCCTTGGTCCCGATGCCGTCGCCGAATTGCACCAGCGGTTGACGGGTGCGCTCCGAGCCCAATCGCACGGAGGTGGCGCGGCTGCCGATCTGGGGGGAGATCGCTACGCCCTGGTGCGGCCGCCTGGCGAAAGCGCCGAGGCCCTGGCCGGGCGCCTGATCCGGCTATTGGATCTTGGTCCCGCGCAGGGGGTGGAGGCCATGGTCAAGACCCTGGCCCTGACCGGGGATGTCACCCACAGCCAACTCATTCGCGCTGTCCGCTATTCCTTGGATTCCTTCATCAAGGATGGGCACACTGGTGACGGGCCAGCGTCCCTGAACGAGGCCGTCCGACGCTCGGTTCATCGCACCCTGGTGGATGTCGGTGCCCTGGGGCAAGCCGTGGCCGATGGCAGTTTCCGACTGGTCTACCAGCCGGTGGTCAGCCTTAAGCAGAGCGGGAGCCTGCACCACTATGAGGTCCTGGTCCGATTTGGCGACCACGCCAGTCCCTTCCCCATGATCCGCATGGCCGAGGAGCTGGACATGATCGGCCCCCTGGACATCGCGGTGGTCGAACGCACCATCGCCAAGCTGGTGAGCAACCCATCTCTTCAACTTGCGGCCAATATCTCCGGACGCACGATCACCAACCCCGACTTCATCACCACCGTCCAAAAGCTGCTGGTGGCCAATCCGAAGGCCAAGGGGCGGCTGATGTTCGAGCTGACGGAAAGCTCGGCCATCGAAGACCTGGCCCTGGCTGACCGACACCTCCAGGTCCTGCGCCGCCAGGGGATCAAGATCTGCCTCGACGATTTCGGGGCCGGTGCCGCGTCGCTGGCCTATCTCCAGCAGCTCTCACTGGACATTGTGAAGATCGACGGTCGGTTCATTCGCGAGCTGCAGCACGGTGGTCGCGAGTCCACCTTCATCCGGCACCTGGTCTCGATGTGCGCCGAGTTGGGGGTCAAGACCCTGGCCGAGATGGTCGAGACCCCACAGGCTGAAGAAGCGGTCCGCCGCGCCGGTGTCGACTTCGCCCAGGGCTGGCTCTATGGCGCGCCCGAGGAAGAACCTGCAAGCCCCGCTAAGTTGGCACCTGTCGCCCCCATTGCCAGGGCCGTCCGCCGCGTCGGGGCTGTCGAAGGTTGGGGTTAGGTCACGCCTGGGCGGCCACCCAGTCGGCCATGTGACCTTGCAAGACCGTCATTGGCATGGAGCCTGAGAGCAGGGCCGCGTCGTGATAGGCCTTGATGTCAAATCTCGCCCCCAGCTTGGCCCTGGCACCATCGCGGATCTGCATCCAGAGCGTATGGCCAACCTTGTAGCTACAGGCTTGGCCCGGTGCGACGCAGTAGCGCTCCACCTCCCGCTGCGCGCGGCTGCGGGGATAGCCGGTGACGCTGACCATGTAGTGGGTGGCCTGCTCGCGGCTCCAGCCCTTGGCGTGCAGACCGGTGTCGATCACGAGGCGCGAGGCTCGGAACAGCAGGCTCTGTAGGAAACCCGCCTGCCCCAAGGGATCTCCATCATATGCCCCGGTCTCGTCGGCCAGTTGCTCGGCATAGAGGGCCCAACCCTCGGTGAAGGCTGAGAAGCCGCCGCCCGTCCGCCGGATCATCGGGATGCGTCCGCTTTCCTGGGCCAGGGCGATCTGCAGGTGATGCCCGGGAACGGTTTCGTGATAGACCAGGGTCGGTAGATTGTACTTTGGCCAGTCGTGGGTGTCCTTCAGGTTGATGAAGAAGGCCGCAGGGCGCGAGCCGTCCAGGGCCGCGCTCTGATAGTAGCCGTTGGAGGCCCCATCCTGGATGAAGGCTGGCACCCGTTTCACTTCTACCTTGGCCTTGGGCAGG
>JANPAO010000253.1:0-29538 GCA_031429955.1 Phenylobacterium sp.
TGGCCTTGCCATGAATTAGCCAGTTGGCAAAGTATCAAATGCGTCATGACGCGGCCGCCGCCGCCGTGGATAGAACCTGAGATTGGAGTCCCATCGGGCACATCCTCACGAAGGTCTGCTTTCGGCCCGGGAGGCACCGACCGCTGGCGACCCGTTGCGGACATGAAACGACACCTGCAATCTGCGCTATGCCGAAAGCCCAGCCGCCTTCGCCACCGGAAGACCCAGCACCTTTGTCAGCAGAGGAAGAGGGGTTCGTCTTGGCGACCATACGTGCCTACTACGGCCCAGACGCAGTGGTGCGGAACTGGGGTCCAGACCCGAAGCACCTCATGCTCCACGTCGAGAGCGACAAGGAAGACAGCCTCGCTCGTCACGAATGTCTCGGCGTGCTGATGTGCGACATCGTGCGCGATCAGATCACTTTAGAGGCTACTAAGCGGGGACAGCGCATATGGGGAGGAGCCAGGATCGCCTACCGGCAAGGCGTCATCTTGCCGACGACTGTTAGCGTTTAGTCGATGAGCGTCCGCAATCCCCCCATCTCAGACGTTCCGCACGTCTGCTAACGGGCAAAGGGGTTGTAGCCGCATTGTAGCCCCTGCAGGGCCCTCCCAAAGGGGACCATGCGTCAGATTCTGTCCCCTCGCTCGCCGACCGTGAGGCCCATCTGTCCCGCCGGCCAATCGGCTGGTAACACTGATCCGACCGCCATCCCTTGATGATCAGGACGCCTGATGAGCCCGTTTTCCCGCCGCACCATGCTTGGCCTTACCGCCGTCGCCCCCTTCAGCTTCGGGGCCCTGGCCCAGGCCGCCAGCCCCGCCGACGCCCGGTTTGAGGCCCTGGCCAAGGGGTGGGTCGATGCCACCTTGCGGCTATTCCCGGTGGGTGCCACCCAGATCGGCGACCATCGCTTTGATGACCTGATCGACGACATGGGACCGGTGGGCCGGGCGGCGCAGCTGAAGCTGGCCCGAGACACCCTGACGGCCCTGGGTGCCATTCCGCGCGCCGAGCTTTCCCGGGCCAACCAGGCCGATGCCGCCATCCTGGAAAACCAGGTCCGCAGCGACATCTGGTCCATCCAAACCCTGCAAGCCTGGACCTGGGACCCCCTGGTCTGGAATGCCACCGCCGGCGGGGCGCTCTACAACCTAACGGCGCGCGAGTTTGCGCCCCTCGATGTGCGCCTGCGCAGCGCTACCGCGCGGATGGAAACGCTGCCGACCCTGCTGGCCCAGTGCCGCCAGGATCTGCAGCCGGCGCGGGTCCCGCAGATCCACGCCCAGACGGTGGTGGGTCAGAACAAGGGCCTGCATTCCCTGGTGGACGGTATCGTCGCCGACGGTGCCAAGCTGCCGGACGCCGATCGCGCCCGACTGGCGGCGGCGGCCAAAACCTGCAAGGCCGCCATCGACACCCACCAGGCCTGGCTGGAGACCGTGCTGGTCCCGGCCGCCAAGGGCGACGTCCGCCTGGGAGCCGAACTCTATGACGCCAAGCTGGCCTTTGCGCTGAACTCCCCCCTGAGCCGCGCGGAGATCAAACGCCGCGCCCTGGCCTCAATGACCGAGATCCGCGCGGAGATGTACTCTATCTCCGTCAAGGTGCTGGCCGACAAGCCGGGCGCTCCGGCTACCCCGGCGGCCCCGACCGAGGTTCAGCGCCAGGCTGCTATCGAGGCGGCACTGGAGTTTGCCTATGCCAAGAAGCCACCCCGCGACAAGCTGGTGGAGGCCGCCGAGGCCAGTCTGGTCCAGGCCACCGCCTTCGTCCGTGAACATGACCTGGTCACCGTTCCCAACGACCCGGTGAAGATCGCCCTGGTGCCGGAGTTCCAGCGCGGCGTGGCCGTGGCCTATTGCGATGCGCCGGGTCCCCTCGATAAGGGTCAGTCGACCTTCTACAAGATCTCGCCCATCCCCGACGACTGGACGGCGGCCCAGGCCGACAGCTTCCTGCGAGAATACAACAGCCTGGGGATTCACGAGGTCACAGTCCACGAGGCCATGCCCGGCCACTACCTGCAGCTTGCCCACGCCAACGCCTATCCCTCGGTCCTGCGCGCGGTGCTGGGTTCCGGCTCCTTCGTCGAGGGCTGGGCCTGCTATGCCCAGGACGTCATGGCAGACGCCGGCTATCTGGGCGGCGATCCCCTCTACCTGCTGGTACACCTGAAGCTTCAACTCCGGGTCTGCGCCAATGCCCTGCTGGACCAGGCGGTCCACGTCGACAATATCGGCCGCGACGAGGCCATGAAGCTGATGACCGTCCAGGCCTTTCAGCAGGAGCGCGAGGCCGCCGGAAAATGGGTCCGCGCCCAGCTCAGCCAGGCCCAACTGCCGACCTATTTCGTCGGCTGGGAGGAGCACAAGGCCCTGCGCAAACAGGCAGAGGCCAAGTGGGGCAAGAGCTTTACCCTCAAGCGCTACCACGACGGCATCCTGGCCTACGGCTCCCCACCGGCCCGGATCGCGGGGCAACTGCTGTTTGATCTGCCGATCGCCTGATGCCGTGCCTTCTCCCCTTGCGGGAGAAGGTGGCCCCGCGGAGCGGGGTCGGATGAGGGGTCGATAGGCCTATCCGACTGTGATCTTGCGGAATTCGCGGAGAGGGGAGCGTGACCCCTCATCCGTCAGCTTCGCTGACACCTTCTCCCACAAGGGGAGAAGGTCGATTTCGAGGGACATTCGGCGGTGCCGGGGGTTCGGAGACCAACAGTGTCTGAACCTGGAGGTTCCGGCCTTGCGTTCCCCCACGAAACCCGCGCCTCACTGCGCTCAACGCGACATAGCAACAAGGCGACGACCCCATGAAGGCCATCCAGACCGTACATCCCACCGGGCTCGACACCCTGCGCTATGCCGACATTGCGCAGGCTCGCCCGCCCGGCCCCGGTGAGATCCAGGTGCGGCTGCGGGCCAGCTCGCTGAACTATCACGACTATATGGTGGTGCTGGGCGCCATCCCGACGCCGGAGGGCCGCATCCCCATGTCCGACGGGGCCGGCGAGGTGCTTGCGGTGGGCGAGGGCGTGGCCGAGTTCGCGGTGGGCGACCTGGTGGTCTCCACCTTCTTCCCTGCCTGGCTGGGCGGTGTCGATGCCCCCGACGGCGGCTTCGCCGGAGTGCCCGGCGACGGGGCCGACGGCTATGCCCGCGAGCAGGTGACGGCACCGGCCACCGCCTTCACCCAAGCCCCCAAGGGCTGGACGGCCGCCGAGGCTGCCACCGTCACCTGCGCCGGGGTCACCGCCTGGCGGGCCTTGGTGGCCGACGGGGCGCTCAAGGGCGGCGAGACCGTGCTGGTCCAGGGCACCGGAGGTGTCTCCATCTACGGCCTGCAGATCGCCAAGGCCTTCGGCTGCACCGTCATCGCCACCTCCTCCTCCGACGCCAAGCTGGAGCGGCTGAAGGCGCTGGGGGCCGACCACCTGATCAACTATAAGTCCGAGCCCGCCTGGGGCGCGGCGGCGGCCAAGCTCACCGGCGGCCGCGGCGTCGACCACATCCTGGAGATCGGCGGCTCAGGCACCATGCCGGAGTCCATCAACGCCACCCGCAATGGTGGCCACATCGCCCTGATCGGCGTGCTGGCGGGCTATGCCGGGCCGGTCCCCACCGTGGCCATCATGGGCAAGCAGCTGAAGGTCCAGGGCCTGACAGTGGGCAGTCGCCGTCACCAACAGGACCTGATCCGCGCCATCGACGTCGCCGGCTACCGCCCGGTGCTGGACAAGCACTTCCCCCTGGCAAACCTCGCCGACGCCTTCCGCCATCAGGCCTCGGGTGCCCATTTCGGCAAGATCGTGGTGGATATCTGAAGGCCGCGCGCCACACGATTGCCGCCAGGCTCCGGATGCGTCATAGGCCGCCCGTGACCCCCACCCTCCGTACCCTTCCGGCCCTGGCCGACGCTGGCCTCATCGAGGCCGCGCGCCTGCCCGACCTGGAGCGGGTGGCGGCGCAGTATGCCGTGGCCATCACCCCGGCCATGGTCGCGTTGATGGACGAGCCGGCCATCGCCCGCCAGTTCCTGCCGGACACGGCCGAGCTGGCCGTCCTGCCGCAGGAGGACGCCGACCCCATCGGCGATGCCGCCCACATGCCCGTGGAGGGGATCGTCCACCGCTACCCTGACCGGGTGCTGCTGAAGGTCACCCATACCTGCGCGGTCTATTGCCGGTTCTGTTTCCGCCGCGAGATGGTGGGGCCTACGGCTGAGGTCCCGGCCCTCTCGGCCAGGGCGCTGGACGCCGCCATCGGCTACATCGCCCAGCACCCGGCGATCTGGGAAGTGATCCTCACCGGCGGTGATCCCTTGGTGCTCTCGCCCCGCCGTCTGGCCGGCATCCTGGGCCGGCTGGCGCAGATCGACCATGTGAAGGTCCTGCGCCTCCACACCCGGGTCCCGGCCGTCGATCCCGCCGCTGTCACCGACGCCCTGGTGGCGGCCCTCAAGGTTCCGGCCAAGGCGGTCTATGTCGCCCTGCACGCCAACCATGCCGCCGAGCTGACGCCGGCGGCCCGCGCCGCCTGTGCCAGGCTGGTGGATGCAGGGATCCCCATGGTGGGCCAGACAGTGCTGCTGGCCGGCGTCAATGATGACCCCGTCGTGCTGGAGGCCCTGATGCGGGCCATGGTGGAGACCCGGATCAAGCCCTACTACCTGCACCACGGCGACCTGGCCCGCGGCACCAGCCACCTGCGCACCAGCCTGGAAACCGGCCAGCAGATCATACGCGATCTGCGCGGCCGCCTCTCAGGCCTGGCCCAGCCCACCTATGTGCTGGATATCCCCGGCGGCCACGGCAAGGTGCCGGTGGGGCCTGACTATCTGGCTCACCCCGGAGAGGTGGAGGACCCAGGCGGCGTGCGCCATCCCTATCCTGGCCTGAGAGATCGGTCCTAGCTCACCTAAGCCGCGCCATCGCTGGCCGCGCGCGCCTCAATCCAACGTCCCACTCGCGCCTCCAGCACCGACAACGGCAGGGCACCGCCCCCCAGCACCATGTCGTGGAATCCCCGGTAGTCGAAGCGTTCGCCGAGCCTGGCGCGGGCCTGGTCGCGCAGGGCGTTGATCTTGACCATCCCCACCTTGTAGGAGGTCGCCTGGCCCGGATTGGTCAGATAGCGGCGGATCTCCGAGCGGATCTTGGCCTCCGGCTGCGGAGAATTGGCCGAATAGTAGGCATAGGCCTTGGCCTCGCTCCAACCCTGGGCGTGCAGGCCGGTGTCCACCACCAGGCGGATGGCCCGCCAGAGCTCCCGAGAGAGGCGCCCGAAGTCGCTATAGGGATCGACATACTGGCCCATCTCCTTGGCCAATGCCTCGGAATAGAGCCCCCAGCCCTCCAGATAGGCGCCATAGCCGTACTGGGTTCGGAACACTGGAAGATCGGTCAGCTCCTGGGCGATGGAGAGCTGCATGTGATGGCCCGGCAGGCCCTCATGATAGGCCGTGCCCTCCAACTCATAGGTCGGCGTGGCCTTGGTGTCGGAGAGATGGACGTAGAACACGCCGGGCCGCGAGCCGTCGGCGGCGCCGCGGGCATAGTGGGCCGCGCCACCCGGCTCCTCGCGGAAGGCCTCGACCCGCTTGACCACCAGATCAGCCTCGGGTAGCCGCCCGAAATACTTGGGTAAATCGACCTTGATCCCGGCCAGATAGTCCCGGGCCAGCTTGAGGTACTGCTGACGCCCCGCCTCGTCATTGGAGACCGTGAATTGAGGGGATGTCCGCATAAAGACAAAGAAGTCCGCCAGGGAGCCGGCGAAGCCGATCTTGGCCTTCAGAATCTCCATTTCGGCGTGCAGCCTGTCCACCTCCGACAGGCCCAGGGTATGGATCTGCGCCGCCGTCATGTCGGTGGTCGTCTGTAGACGTAGCATGGCGGCGTAGAAGGCCAGACCGTCCGGCAAGTCCCCGGCCCCCTGGGGCTCAACGGACGCCATATCGCGGTCGCTCTCAAGCCAGGCGGCGAGGCGGCCATAGGCCGGGGCCATCTTTTCGGTCATCGCCGCCGTTACCGCCGCCAGCAAGGCCTGCCCCTGGCCCGCGTCAATCGCCCCCTTGGCCACCAGCCCCGCCACCTTGGCCTTGGCATCGGCATAGAGGGGGGCCTCGCCATCGCCGGCAAAGGGCGCACCCCGCATCAGCCGTCGGGTCTCGTCGAGGGATTGGGCATAGGCGAACCGGGGCATCCGAATACCCGCAGCCGCCGAACGCTGCGCCTGCCCCAGCTGTTCGTCTAGGGACGGGCCAATGGCCCCAAGGCGGGCGATATAGGCCTCCATGTCGGGCACCGTATCGACTCTGTGGGAGTTGATCAGGAAGTTGGGCAGGCCGGTGTGGGGGCCATTGCGGTCAAAGAGATAGCGATGCCGACGCCACCGTTCCGCCATCTCGGCCCGCTCCAGCTCCAGGATCCAGATGTCATAGGAGGTCTGGGCCTCGGGGTTCAGCTGGGTTCGGTCGAACCGGGCCTTCATCCCCCTCACGCTCCTGCGCCGCCAGGCGAGACCCCGCCGGGCAGCCGCGTCACTGGGATCGGTCAGCCGGTCCTGCTGGCCCTTGCGCCCCAGGCGAGTCAGGCGCTCGGGGTCCATGGCCAGCTCCTGCTCGAAGGCTGCATCCAGATAGGTGGTGAGCGCCTGGCTCTGATCCCCAGAGCCGCGCTGGCCCCAGGTCCAGGCCATGGCCGGAGACGCCCCTGCGCTCGCCGCCAGACCCAGTCCGAAATGCCGTCGAGAGAGTTTCATCTGCGCGTCCTGGCTGCTTGATTCTAGACATAGCCGGGACGGAAAGTTCGGGGAAGCACCGGCACCCTCCTGGATGACGCCACCTCAGACTGGATGGGCTCTGAGACACCGACGATCCTGTCGCTCAGGCCAGGATTTGAAGTCCGTGCCTCTGGACGAGGCTGAGCAGCTTCAGCGCTGTCCCACTTGGCTTCTTGGCCCCTGTCTCCCACTTCTCAACCGTGCTTTCGCTGGTGTTGAGGTAGCGAGCGAACACGGGTTGGCTGACCTTGTTGGACTCGCGGAGTTGCTTGATCGCCGCGGGCGCGATGGCCGGCGTAACGGCCAGACAGGCTTCATCGAAGTCGCGCATGGTCGCCTTGTCGATGGTGCCGGCGCGCGCCATGCCGGCGACGGCGCTATGGATCGCCTCGAAGGCGTCGCTCTTGAATTTACGCCTCGTGGTCATTGCAAATCTCCACCAGTTCCTCGGCTTTCAGTTCCATCTCAATCTCGACGTCCGTCTTCCCGGAATAAAGATCTGCGAGTTTGCGAAACGCCCTCAGTTCATCCTCGTCGATGTTCGCCCGGTCCTGCTTTGCAAAGAGGTAGGCATAGACCCAGTAGCGTCGCCCCTTAGCCAGGATGAGGCTTCGTTGGCGGTTTTGGTCTAGCCGCTTCTTGAATACCTGCCCCTAAGGTCGTCGGCTTTTCCAAGCCGTACATCTACAATGGCTTGGCACAGTTCCTGGTCGCCGATGCGCGCCTTGCGCGCCGCCTTGGCAAACCAGCCGGTCTTGAAGGTCCGCGCCCGGTCGGCAGGATTGAGCATGGGGAATTTCATAGCACTTAGTGCTATGAAAATCAAGGTGGAATGCGGGGTGCGCCGAGATGCCTCCCTTCTCACGTCTCCCAGCACGGTCGGGATGGATACGCGTTGCGACCCCTACCCCCCACGTCCCAATTCCTGCCTTCCCCTGGCTTTCGCCGCCCGTTTGCGCCAGTCTTCCACCCGATGACTGCCCGCGCGTGGTCACGGGGGGAGCCGCATGACCACCGAGATCCACGGCTATTGTGACCCCCGCTTCGCGCCAATGCGGCAAGCGTTCACGGCAAACTTCGAGCAGGGGCTGGAACTGGGGGCCTCTCTGGCTCTGACCTGGCAGGGGGCCAGCGTCGTCGACCTGTGGGCCGGCTGGGCCGATCGGGCCCAGACCCGACCGTGGGAGGAAAACACCCTGGTGCCGGTGGCCTCCACCACCAAGGTCGCCATGACCATAAGCATGCTGCTGTTGCTGGACCGGGGCCTGATCGAGCTGGACGCCCCCATCGCCCGCTACTGGCCGGAATTCGCCCAGGGCGGCAAGGACCAGGTCACGATCCGCGACGCCCTCACCCACCAGGCCGGGGTGCCCGGCTTTGCCGAGCCGGTGAGTTTCGAGCAACTGTGCGACTGGGACTATATCACCGCGCGCATCGCTGCCGAGCCCCACTGGTACGGCGGCGAGCGACGGATCACCTATCACAACCAGACCTATGGCTTTCCCCTGGGCGAAGTGCTGCGCCGGGTGGACTGTCGCAAGCCCGCCCAGTTCTTCCGCGAGGAGATCGCCGGCCCGCTGGACTGCGATTTCCACATGGCCCTGACCGACCCGGCGGAAATGGCCCGCCTGGCGGAGCTTCGGCCGCCCTTACCGGGAGATTTGCCCCCGGCCGGCAGCCTGCTGAGTAAGCTTGTCACCTCCGTCAGCCAGGGTGACCGCGGGAGTTGGCTGGCCCGGTCTTCCGACGTGCCGGCCGGAAACGGTGTGGCCAATGGCCGCGCCATTGCCCGGCTGACCTCGATCATGGCCATGCAGGGAACCCTGAACGGGCGGACCTGGCTGTCGGCGGACCTCGCCCGAGCCTCGGCAACCCAACAGGCCTATGGCCAGTGCCCCTATCTCGACTGGGTGGCCTTTGGCCTCGGCTTTGGGCTGAGCAGCGATGCCTTTGCCTATCCCTCCCCGACTACCTACGGCTGGGGTGGGTTTGGTGGGTCCTGGGCCCTCATGGACCCGGCCACCGGCGTCAGCCTGGGCTATGCCCCCAGCAATTTCAGCATCTGGGGCTACCGCGTCGATCCCCGCCTCGCCAGGATCGGTGAGGCACTCAGTGGAGTGCTGGCAGACCTCGGGCGGTGATCGGATTGCTCCCGACCCGCCGGGGATCTCCGACTTGATGGCCGCTGGAATGAGGTTGATGGTGCATCCAGCGTGGCCCGCACGCCCATAGGCCGAACATTTGCCGGAGACCCCCCATGCCCCTACCCGACCACGGCCGTTCCATCGACGAGGTTATCGCCGAGCTGGAGGCCAAGCGCGAACACGACGTGCGCTGGCAGGACGGTCGAGCCTTTGGGATGATCTATGATGGTGGCCCCTCGGTGCATGAGGTCGCCGAGCGCGCAGCGAAACTTTACCTGCACGAGAACGCCCTCAACACCAAGGCCTTCCCCTCGTTGGGCGAGATCCAGTCGGAGGTTGTTCGGTGGACGGCGGGCCTGTTGCACGGCCCGGCGAGCGCTGCGGGATTCATGACCAGCGGCGGCACCGAGTCCATCCTCTGCGCCGTGCTGGCCGCCCGCGAACGGGGTCGCAAGGAACGCGGCATTACCCAGCCCCACATGATTGTCGCCGAAAGCGCCCATGCCGCCTTCCACAAGGCCGCCCACATCTATGGCATCGGACTTTCCAAGACCAAGGTGAACCCCGACTGGACCGCCGACACCCAGGCCATGGCCGACGCCATCACCCCCGACACCGTCCTCATGGTGGGCTCTGCACCACAATATCCCCAGGGTGTGATCGACGACATTCCTGCCATCGCGGCCCTGGCCCAGGCGGCCAATGCCAACTGCCATGTGGATGCCTGTATGGGCGGCTTTGTCCTGCCCTTCGTGGAGAAGCTGGGACGGGCAGTGCGGCCGTGGGACTTCCGCGTCGCGGGCGTCACCTCGATCTCGGCCGACATCCACAAGCTGGGCTATGCCCCCAAGGGCGCCTCGGTGATCCTCTACCGCGACAAGGACCTGCGGGCCTACCAGACCTTCGTCTTCGACGGTTGGCTCGGCGGCTTCTATGCCTCGCCCAATCTCCAGGGCACCCGCTCTGGCCTGCCGATGGCCACAGCCTGGGCGGTGATGCAGCACCTGGGCCTGGCGGGCTATCTGCGCCTCACCCAGGCCATGCTGAACAATGCCGACCAGATGCGCGCCGGCATTTCCGCCATTGAGGGCCTGCGGGTGCTGGGCGACGGCACCTATCACCTGGTGGCCATGGCCGCCGATCCCGGATCCGAACGCCGGGTCGACATGTTCGCGCTTGGCGATGCCCTGCTAAAACGCGGCTGGTTCCACGACCGCCAGACCCCACCCGACGCCCTGCACTCCACCGTCAGCAACAGCAATACCGGCGTCATCGACCAGTACCTGCAGGATCTGAACGCCTGCGTCGATGAAGTGGCAGGCACCAGCGCCACCGACCGCTCCACCAACTACGCCACGCTGGAGTAAGGGAAAGACTGGAGCGGGCGATGGGATTCGAACCCACGACATTCAGCTTGGGAAGCTGACGCTCTACCCCTGAGCTACGCCCGCGAAGGCCTTGCGGGGCAAGGCTTGCAGTGAGGGTTCTCTAGCGGGTCTGTCGGGCCGGCTCAAGGTGCCTCGGCAATTGATTGGCCCTGAGCGCTCCGAATGCTGCGGCGGGCAGAAAAACCCGTGGCCGCGTCCTGCCAGGTTCAGGACCTGACCCGGAGCTCAAGGCAACCCGCTACCGTACCGCGCAAGGTAGAAAATGCTGCACCCCATGCTGCGCAGCATGGGGTGCGGTAAGTCTATGAAAACACTCTAGCCTTCGTTGCCGAAGATCACGGTCCCGGCGGCGGCGAACATGCCCCCGACGCCTTGGCAGACACTGATCTTTGCGTCCTTCACCTGGGCCGCAGCGGTGCCGCGAAGCTGCCGCACGCTCTCCTGCAGGGCATACATGCCGTACATGCCCGAATGCATGTAGGACAGCCCGCCGCCATTGGTGTTCATGGGCAGCTTGCCGCCGATGGCGGTGTTGCGTTCCCGCACAAAGGCCGCAGCCTCGCCGGGCTTCACAAAACCCAGGTCCTCCAGGCCATAGAGCGGCAGGTGGGCAAAGGCGTCGTAGATCATCAGGTGATCAACATCGGCGTGTTTGATCCCGGCCTCCTCAAAGGCCTTCTTGCCTGACACCCGGAAGGCGCGGGAGGTGTTGAAGTCCTCCATCTGGCTGACCATGGGGGTTTCCACGCTCTCCCCGGTGCCCAGCACAAAGACCGGCTTGGTGGGGAAATCCTTGGCCCGCTCAGCGCTGGTGAGGATCAGGGCCCCGCCGCCATCGGTGACCAGGCAACACATCAGCATACGGAACGGCCAGGCGATCATCGGTGAGTTGAGCACGTCATCGACGGTGATCGGGTCCTTGAAGGAGGCGCGGGGGTTCAGGGCCGCCCACTCCCGCTGGATCACCGCCACAGTGGCCAGGTCCTCAACGGTCACCCCATGGGTCTTCATGTAGCGAAGCACCGGCAGGGTGAACATGGTGGGGGGGCTGGTGACGCCATAGGGCATTTCGAACTGGCCCATCAGCGACGAGGGAGAGCGGCCAAAGCCGCCGGCCCCGACGCGCGAGCGTCCCGACTCTCCGTGGGTGATCAGTACGGTCTTGCAATGGCCGGCACGGATGGCTGCGGCCGCATGGCGGACGTGCAGCATGAAGGAGCACCCCCCCACGCTGGTGCCATCGGCATAGGTGGGCGTGATCCCCAGATAGTGGGCCAGCTCAACCGGGCTGACCCCGGCGGTGGCGACCCCGTCGATGTCCGAGGGCTTCAGCCCTGCGTCCTTCAGGGCGTTGAGGGCGGCATCGGCGTGCAGGCCGATCACCGAGACATCGGGGATCTTGCCCATGCGGGTGGTTTCAGCGGCCCCGACGACCGCGATGGAATTGGGTTTCATGTGCGTCTCAGCCCTTCGCCGGTTCGAACAGGGGAAGGGAAATGTCGTCAGTCTGTTTGGCGAAGGTCACCTGGACCTTCATGTCCAGCATCAGGGCTTCGGGGGTCTGCGGGCAGCCCACGATATTGGTCATCAGCCGCGGCCCCTCGTCGAGTTCCACCACCGCGATGGAGTGGGGCTCGGTTCCCATATCCGGGCGTGGCCGGTGGTTGATGACGTAGGAATAGAGGAAGCCCCTGCCGCTGGCGGCATAGACCTCGACCTCGCGCGATCCGCACTTGGGGCAGAAGGCGCGCGGTGGGAAATAGCTGTGGGTGCATTCGGTGCAGCGCTGCAGGCGCAGTTCGCCGTCCCGGCAACCCTCCCAGAAATGCCGGGTCTCCGGCGTGGGTTCAGGTAACATTCGAGCCATATGAAATTCGTCCTCAATCAAATGCGATGACGTCCAGAAAGTGACGGCCTCAAGGTCATAGGGCTTGAGGCGACCCCACGCTCTAATCACAAAACAAGCCGCCTGTGATCCCCCTTGGTCGATGGGCCCGGGTCCGCCACAGACAGGCTCCGAGACCACTCGCCCTCCAGGCGACTCACCTCGTCTTGCCATGAGCTTATGGTTAACATAACGATATTCTGTTGAACTCTGCCGCTCCCCGATAGCCCAGCCAGGGCACAAGGGACGTTTAGACGAATACTCAATTTGGGGAGCTACCGTGAAACGCACAATCATTGCCGGACTGGGACTTCTTCTGGCGTCCGCCGGAAGCGCCTATGCGGGAGGCGAGACCTCCGACGAGCACTACGGTTACCTTCCGACCAAGCCCCGTGACTGCGTCGAGCCCGCCCACAATCCGGCCGATGACTGCCTTTGCGATCGCGAAGTGGTCTTCTACCGGCCCGGCACTGGTTGGGGCAATATCACGGTCCGCAGCCCGGGCGTCCGCGTCTATGGCCGCCCCGTCTATGTCGCCTCCGGTCGGATCGATATCCAGGGCCCGCCGGTCTATGTCGATGCCCCGCCGGTGCGCATTGCCGCCCCGCAGATCTACCTGCATCGCCCGCAGGTCTATGTCCGTCCGTCGGACGTGACCGTCGAGCCGCCGCAGATCCACTATACGGGTTGCGAGGACGGGTCTGACTGTAAGCCCGCCGGCCCGGCTCGCTAAGGGAGGGGCGGCAACGCCTCTCTGGATCTCGTGAACTGATGGCTATGAAGCGCCGCCTCGACACCCGTCGGGGCGGCGTTTTCCGTGGGTGATCAACCCGCCAGAGCCTCCGATGCCACCTCGCCCGCCCCACCCAGGGCCTGAGCGATCTTGGCCAGCAGGCTTGCCGGATTGATTGGCTTGTCAGCCACGTCATTCATGCCGGCGGCCAGATAGGACTGCTTCTGGCTGGCCAGCACATTGGCGGTCAGGCCGATGACCGGGGTCTGGCCCACCCCTCCGGCCAGGGCGCGGATCTCCCGCGTGGCGGTCAGGCCGTCCATCACCGGCATCTGGATGTCCATCAGGATCAGGTCGTGGCCACCAAGCTTGGCCGCCGCCAGACCCTGGGCCCCATCACAGGCCGTCTCAATCTCCGCGCCAAAGGCTTCCAGGATCCGCGAGGCCACCAGGCGATTGGTGGGATTGTCCTCCACGATTAGGATTCGGATGCCCTCCAGGCCTATGATCTCCACCTCGGCCTCGGCGGCCACATCAGGCCCGGACACCGCCGCCAGATCCAGCTGGAACCAGAAGGTCGACCCCTCCCCCTCGACGCTGCTGAAGCCGATCTCGCCCTCCATCAGCTCCACCAGAGCCTGGCAGATGGAAAGGCCCAGGCCCGACCCCCCAAACCGCCGCGAAACCGACCCGTCAGCCTGGGCAAAGCGGCCAAAGATCTGCGGCTGGGCGCTCTGCGGGACCCCAACCCCGTTGTCCTGCACCTCCAGCCGCACCCGGCGGCGGCCGTCGGCCTGGACCGGCGACAGGGCCAGCCTCGCCTGGACCTGACCCTGGCTGCTGAACTTCACCGCATTACTCACCAGGTTCAGCATCACCTGCCGCAGCCGCAGGCCGTCAGCCAGCACCAGGCCGGCCTCGCCCGCAACCTGCCCCACCAGGTCCACCCCCTTCTGGGCAGCTTGGGCGGCAAACAGCCCCACCACCTCGTCCAGGGCTCCAGCCAGGTCCACCGGCTGCGGGTCCAGTTCCAGGCGGCCTTCCTCGATACGCGATAGATCCAGCACGTCGTTCAACAGGCCCTGCAGCAGAACCCCGCTGGCCATGGCCTCTTCGATCAGCCGCTGGCTGTCGGCGTCCAGCGACTTCTGACGCAGGATGTGCAGCACCCCCAGGACTCCGTTCATCGGGGTGCGAATCTCATGGCTCATATTGGCGATGAAGCGGCTCTTGGCCTCGGAGGCCGAATTGGCTGCCGCTATGGCGTCCCGCAGGCGCTGAGTGTGGCGTCGATCACGCCAGATGGTCACCGCCGGCACCACCAGCAGCACCATCAACAGAAACCCCACCGAAGGGGCGATCCCCCGTGTCAGGTCGCGGACCGGCTGCTCATAGGCCCAGTGGAAGCTCACCACAGGCTGGCCCTGGCGGTTGTTGAGCGCGGCCACGGCGGAGCGTCCTGACGGGGTGCCGCCCAGGCGAAAGTCGCCGATCAGATAGTAGGTCCTAATCCAGTCCAGATAGGCCTGGTCAATGGGCTGGACGCTGATCACAATCGGAGCCTGGGCGGCCTTGGGCAGGGATGAGCCGAAGTCTGGCTGGACCAGGGTTGCAGCGATCACCACCGCCCCGGCCGCCGTCGCCACCACATCGGTCTCGTCGATGGGCTTGGCGATCAGGCTGGTCTGCACAGGTCTGGCGGGAAAGGCGCCTCGGGCCAACTCTCTCTGACGTATCGCAGCCACCAGGCCTTGGATCGGAGCCCGCAACTCGGTGGGAAGCTGAGCCGGTGCGGTCTTGCCACCGCTCCAGGCGCCCAACACCTCGCCGCCGGCGGCCACCACATAGACCCCCTGCAGCGCGCAGGTGCTGGTCAGATACTGCCCCAGATTGCTGGCGGCCCAGTCGGGGTCGTAGCGGTTGTCCAGATGGCCCACCGCCTCATCCCACATGGTCTGGGGCGCGATGCAGTCGCGCAGGGCCTGATCCTTCAGCTTCAGCCCATTGCCCACCAGTTGCTCTTCGTGCCGGGAGGCTGACCGGTCGATCCCGCTGGCTGCCCGCACCAGCCCCACCCCCAGGGCGGCCACGGCCAGTAAAGTCAAGATGACAATGCACGTCGTCGCGGTCCGAGAACTGTAGAGACGCCAATCTCCCATAACGGGTACCTTGGAGTTGATGCCATTAGACATTGTGCCAGCTCCCGCAGGCGGCCAATACAGGAATCTCCAAAGAACCCTGATATGCCAGACGTTAGGATTTTGCTTATTTGGACCCCAACCCACACCCCTTCGAGGGGGGATGGGTGACAGTCATAGACATTTCCTATGATACTCTAAAAAACTATCGATTGGATCAATACGGGCGCGATCCCTACCTAGGGTTCAGCGCGGCCTCGCCGTTGCCCAACCTCGGATCGGAGTGCAGCCCATGGAAAAGACCGACGGCAAAAACGCCAGCCAGTGCCCGGTGATGCACGGCCCCCTTCAAAGCGCCGCCTCGGGCGCGCGCTCCAACCGCGACTGGTGGCCCAATCAGTTGAATCTTAAGATCCTGCACCAGCACACCCCGGCCTCCAACCCCATGGGCCCCAACGCCAGCTATGCTGCGAGCCTCCAGAGCCTGGATGTCGCAGCCCTCAAGGCCGATCTGGCTGCCCTGATGACCCAGTCCCAGGACTGGTGGCCCGCCGACTATGGTCACTATGGTCCCTTCTTTGTCCGCATGGCCTGGCACAGCGCCGGCACCTATCGCACCGGCGACGGGCGCGGCGGTGCAGGCGCAGGCTCCCAGCGGTTTGCCCCCCTCAACAGCTGGCCCGACAACGGCAATCTGGACAAGGCCCGCCGCCTGCTCTGGCCCCTCAAGCAGAAGTACGGTGCCCAGATCTCCTGGGCCGACCTGATGATCCTGGCGGCCGACGTCGGCATGGAGACCATGGGCTTTGAGACCCTCGGCTTTGCCTTCGGCCGCGAGGACATCTGGGAACCGGAGGAAGACATCTCCTGGGGTGCCGAGGACACCTGGCTCGGCGACAGCCGCTATAGCGGCGAGCGCGACCTGGCCAACCCCCTGGCGGCGGTCCAGATGGGCCTGATCTACGTCAATCCAGAGGGTCCCAACGGCAACCCCGATCCGCTTGCTGCGGCCCATGACATCCGCGAGACCTTCGCGCGCATGGCCATGAACGACGAGGAAACCGTCGCCCTGATCGCCGGCGGTCACACCTTCGGCAAGGCCCACGGCGCGGGCGATCCCGCCCATGTCGGACCCGAGCCTGAGGGTGCTGCCATCGAGGTCCAGGGCCTGGGCTGGATCAACAGCCTGGCCAGCGGCAAGGGGGTCGACACCATCACCAGCGGCCTGGAGGGCGCCTGGAAGCCCAACCCCACCCGCTGGGACAACGGCTATTTCGACACCCTGTTTGGCTATGAGTGGCAACTGACCCGCAGCCCGGCCGGCGCCCAGCAGTGGACCCCCACGGACCCCACGGCCCAGACCACGGTGGCCGATGCCCACGACCCCACCCGCCGCCACGCCCCGATGATGGCCACCACCGACCTCGCCCTGCGGATGGACCCCGTCTACGGGCCCATTTCCAAGCGGTTCCACGAAAACCCTCACCAGTTCGCCCAGGCCTTCGCCCAGGCCTGGTTCAAGTTGACCCACCGCGACATGGGCCCGCCCTCACGCTATCAAGGTCCCCTGGTCCCCGGCGAGACCTTCCTGTGGCAGGACCCCCTGCCCGCCGTCGCTCATCCCCTGATCGACACGACCGATATCGCCACCCTGAAGGCCCAGATCCTGGCCAGCGGCCCCTCGGTCTCTGAGCTCGTATCTACAGCCTGGGCCTCGGCCGCCACCTTCCGAGGATCTGACAAGCGCGGCGGGGCCAATGGCGCCCGTCTCAGGCTCGCTCCGCAAAAGGACTGGACCGTCAACCAACCGGCCCAACTTGCGAGAGTCCTGGCCGCCCTGGAGGGTGTGCAGAGCGCCTTCCATGCCGCCCAGACCGGTGCCAAGCGGGTGTCCCTGGCCGACCTCATCGTGCTGGGGGGAGTGGCTGCCGTCGAGGCCGCAGCTCAGGCTGCCGGCCAGACGGTGAGCGTGGCCTTCACGCCGGGCCGCGTCGATGCCACCCAGGATCAGACCGACCCGCATTCCTTTGCGGCGCTGGAGCCCGTCGCTGACGGCTTCCGGAACTACCTGCCCCAGACCCTGGCCATCCCCGCCGAGGCCCTGTTGCTGGACCGCGCCCAGCTCCTGACCCTGAGCGCACCGGAGATGACCGTGCTGGTGGGGGGGCTGCGCGCCCTGAACGCCAATACCGACCAGTCTCCGAATGGGGTTCTCACCCCCCGCCCGGGAACCCTCAGCAACGAGGTCTTCGTCAACCTCCTGGACATGGGCACCACCTGGCACCCGGTCTCGGAGGGCCTGTTCGAAGGCCGCGACCGGGCCACCGGTACCCGCAAATGGACCGCCACCCGCGTCGATCTGATCTTCGGCTCCAACTCCCAACTCCGGGCCATCGCCGAGGTCTATGCCAGCCACGACGCGGCTGGAAAGTTCGCCCAGGACTTCGCCGCCGCCTGGTCCAAGGTGATGGATCTGGACCGCTTCGACCTGCGGTAGGGCGCTTTGGGGGGCACCAAGCCAGGTGCCCCCTTAGGTCCTGCGAGAGTCGCTGGATGTTTATACGGAATTTCCGTATGATGCGCGATGATCTCGGGACATTCCTTCGACTGGGACGATGCGAAGGCCCAGAGCAATCTGGCCAAGCACGGCGTGCCGTTCGCCTATGCCGTCCGGGTCTTTCTAGATCCCCGGCGGCTGGAGTTCGAGGTCTCCAAGCCCGAGGAGGGCGAGGTCAGACACAAGGTGGTCGGGGAGATCGAGCGCCGTCTGTTCACGGTGGTCTATGCCCCCCGGGGCGGCGTAACCCGCATCATCTCGGGCCGCAGAAGCAACAGTTCGGAGGAAAGGCGCTATGGTCGACTTCATTCTTGATCCCGCAAACCCGCCGCGGTTGACGGCCGAGCAGCAGACCCGTCTGGACGCCATGACGGACGCCGATATCACCGCGGCGGCGCAGAGTGATCCCGACAACCCGCCGTTGACGTCGGCAGAACTCGACCGGATGGAGGCTGTTCGCCGGGTGCGTCAGGTGCGGGCGCTGACAGGCCTCAGCCAGGCGCGGTTCGCACGCGCCTACCAGATCAATGTCGCCCGACTACGGGACCTGGAGCAGGGCCGCACCCAGGCCGACAGTGCCCTGATGGCCTATCTGACCGTGATTGAACGTGAGCCCGACGCTGTGCGGCGCGCGCTCGAGAGCGGTTCAACGGCTTAGGGGCGAGCCAGGGGTGGCCGCTTCGCTGGGGCCTGGCTTCCTCAGCGCACCTTCAGCGCCAGGATCACCAGCAGGGCCGAGAGCCCCAGGTGCAGCAGCATGAACCGCACCAGCACCTGGGTGTTGGACCAGCCCAGTTCCTTGCGGCAGTGGTCGTGCAGCGGAAAGCGGATGCCGGCCAGGATCTTGAATCCAAAGAACCGCAGCAGCGCCACCTTCACCAGCCCCGTGGCCCCATTCAGCAGGATCACCGACCCCACCAGCAGCAGGAACAGCGGATTGTTGGTGGCCACCACCAACATGCCGATCAGCAGGCCAAGCGGCCGCGACCCGGCGTCCCCCATCAGCACCTGGCTGGGGGCGGCATTGTACCAGAGGTACCCTGCCAGACAGCCCACCATCAGGAAGGCCATGATCGCCCAGCTCGCCCCCTCGGGATTGACCGGGATATTCAGGTGACCGGCCACCACCTCATTGCCGATCACCGCATAGAGCAGCCCGCCCAAAAGCAGGATCGCGGTGCCGGTGAGACTGCCGGAAACCCCGTCCACGCCGTCAGAGCAGTTGGTGGCATTGATGGACAGCCAGATCAGCCCGGTGGCCAGCGGAATGGACAGCCAGGGCCCCAGCACCAGCTCCCCCTTCCAGCCCGGCAACCAGATGACGTTGGGTTCAAAGCCACAGATCACCATGGCCGCCCCCACCGCGATGCCCAGGTCCAGCACTGCCAGCAGGTACTCCGAAAAGCCCCCGCTCTTGTCGTCCAGATACCCCACCAGCATCGCCACCAACATCAGTGGCAGGGTCCATAGCGGGCGCGCATCAAAGGGCACGAAGATCAGGCAGGCGACACAGAAGACGCTGACAAAGATCAGCCCCGCCCCCAGCGGCTTGCCCACACTCATCTCGGCACTCACCGCAAAGGCCCGCCCCCGGTCGGTGGTCAGTCGCGACCACAGCCGCGGCAGGATCAGCCAGGTCACCAGGGCGCTGAAGGCAAAACCGATGGCTGCCAGAAAGAAGAAGGACTCAAACAGCCGCAGCGGTCCCCAGGCCTGACCCAGGGTCAAATAGATCCAGCTCAGCATGCAGGCCCTGCGATCAAGAGGAAGCGTCGTGGCAGTCTAGCCAGCGTCGGCGGAGGTTGGCTAGGGTGGGGAGGCTATGCTGTGCAACTCTCCCGTCGCCGTCATCCTAGGCCTTGTGCCCGTCATCCTAGGCCTGTGCCTAGGACCCATCTCTCAGCGGGCCGCGAGAGGCTTAGGACAGTTCCTCTAGCTCGCAACTCCTGTTTGAGATGTCAAACTAGGCATGATATTAGGTGCGCATGATGGGCGGCGACGGGCACGGTCATGCGGGTGTTCAAGAACGCTTGGTTTCAGAAATTCGCACGCAAGGAGCAGATTGGCGACGCAGCACTTTGTGAAGCCGTGGCACGGGCAGAAGCCGGACAGGTCGATGCCGACCTCGGCGGCGGCGTCCTCAAGCAGCGTGTGGCACGACACGGTGCAGGAAAGTCTGGCGGCTATCGGACGATAATCTTCTTTCGTGTCGATCGGCGGGCCGTGTTCGCGTTCGGTTTTGCCAAGAGTGATAGGGCGAACCTCAATGTCGACGAACAAGCCGCATTCAAGAAGGCGGCGAAGCTCGTACTAGCGTTTTCAGATGAACAGATCGACGCCGAGGTCATCAGGGGTCGTCTGACGGAGGTGAATTGCAATGGCCAAGATCTATAAAAGTGAAGCTATGGCGGCCGTTCACGAGATGATGGAAGGTTTCCATCAGACCGGCGCAATCGACAAGCAGACCATGCGGGAGTTCGACGAGTCCTGCCTCACCCCAGCCCTTTCTCTGTCACCCGCTGAAATCAAGGCAATCCGAGAGCACGAGTCGGTGTCCCAGCCGGTATTTGCACGCTACCTGAACGTTTCGAAGAACCTGGTGTCAGAGTGGGAGCGCGGTGCCAAGCGACCCGGCGGCCCGGCCCTACGCCTGCTTACGGTCGTGAAGAAAAGCGGGCTTCGGGCCATAGCCTAGGGCCCTCTCGCACCACCCCCTACCGCACCACCACCCCACACCCATCGGCCTTGCAAACCTCGGCATCGTCCCAGGACAGGATCCGCACCAGCAGCGACCCCACCTCTCGCGTCGGCGCGGTGGCCAGGGAGACCACCTGGCCGGCGTTGGGGGCCGTCAGCGTGGCGGTGGTGGCACCGAAGGGGTCGGTGATCAGGGCCACGGTCTGGCCGGCGGCGACCTTGTCCCCCAGCTTCACCAGCACCTGGGCATAGCCGCCCCGGGGTGCCACCACATCGACGCTGTGATTGCCCACAAAGGGGGCGGCGCCGGCCCGGGTCGCTGGCCCCGCCAGAATGCCCATGTCGGCCATCACATTGCGCACGCCGGCCACACCGCGGCTGATCATCACCGGGTCGAACTGCTGGGGTCCGCCAAGCTCCAGGGTCACGGCCGGAACCCCGGCGTCATTGAGCATGTTCTCCACCGTCCCATTGACCCCGGCATCCATCCGGATCACGTCGGGGGCCAGCAGGTCGGCGATCCGACGGGCCTGGGCGGTCTGGGCAAAGACAAACATCGGATAGACCGTGCCCCAGGACTGGGTGTGCAGGTCGATGGCCTGGTCGGCATTGGCGATCATCAGCTGGTTCCAGATCCGCGCGGCCACAAACTCGCCCACCTCGTTGCCGGTCAGCTTGCCCGGCATCTGACGATTGAGATTGCTGCCCCCGGCATTGAGGCTGGGGCTATAGGTGCGAGTGCTGTTGAGGATGCCCGGCGTGTTCAGCCCCGGGATCGCCACCACGGTTCCGGCCATGGTCTTGACCTCCAGCCCGGCAAACAGCCGATGGATGATCCCCACCCCGTTCAGCTCATCGCCATGGATAGCCGCCGTCAGCAACAGCCGCTTGCCGGGCCTGCCCCCCTTGGCCACCAGCACCGGCACATACCAGCCCTGACCGGCCGCCTGATCCACCACCCGAAAATAGAACCGCGACACCTGCCCCGCTGGCAGGTCGGCCACATCCAGGGTCTCTACCACAGGCACTCCATCGATCCGGTCGCCGGTTAGAACGGTTGCCGCCTGCACCGGTGCGGCCAGCAAAAGGGCCAGGACAAGGGCCGCACGTCCGATCATCGGGGGTCTCCTTCAGTTGGTTGAGCCCATCTGCCGTGACGAGGAGAAATCATGCAAGGTCGGCCGCGCGGGCCACCGCCCGCAAAGGATCGTCATCCTCGGGCCCCGTCCCGAGGACCCATGATCTCCGAGGCCCCGCAAGGATCAATAACGGCACCGTCGCACCCAAAACCCTATCACGGAGACCATGGGTCGTCGGGACAGGCCCGACGAAGACGTGCGGGGGGAGTGCAGGAACAATCGCCCGGGCCACCGTCCCCAAAAGACCGTCATCCTCGGGCCCCGTCCCGAGGACCCATGATCTCCGGGGTCCCGCAAGGATCAACAACGGCACCGTCGTACCCACCCCCCAAGTGCGGCGATCATGGGTCGTCGGGACAAGCCCGACGAGGACGGTCAGGAGGGGGATCAGCCCCCCGTGCCTCACGGCGTACAGAAACTCCGGGCTTCCCGGGCCAGGTCCAGGTCGGCACCGGCCAGGGCCGCCTTCACCGCCTCGGGGCACTTGCCCTCGCTCAGCAGCTTGGTGACCTCGGCCCTGAGGGTCTGGCGGGCCTGGGTGGCGGCGCGCAGGCGACGGGCCTCAGCCCTATCACCTGGCAGGCACAAGGACTTCCAGGTGGCGTCGGCACAGCGGGCGATCAGCCGGGCCTGGCGGGAGGTCTCGACAGCGCTGCGGTCAGGAGCCGGTGCAGGGGTTGTCGCAGGCGGGGGCGCCGGCGGGATCAGGGGGCGGATGGTCGGGGCGCCCTCCACCGTCTCGATCACCGTCACCGCCGGGATCCGGTACTGACAGACCCAGCCGCTGGGGGTCATTTCGCAGGACTGCAGGGTGGCGGTCTCGCCCTGGGCGGCCGGAGCCCCCGCGAGGGCGAGTAGCAGCGAAATCATGGCTGATTTCCTTTCATTCGTCCCCCGGTCGGGACCTTACCGGGGAAGGGTGCTCCCGCCCACCCGATTCTGTCGGGCGGGCGGGAGACCCGACTACGGCATGCGATAGAGGCCGCAGATCTTGTTGCCGTCGGGGTCGCGCAGATAGGCCAGGTAGAGCTTGGACGCCCCTTCACGGACGCCTGGGGGATCTTCGCAAGTGGTGCCGCCATGGGCCACGCCGGCGGCGTGCCAGGCATCGGCCTGCTCTGGCGAGTCACAGGCAAAGCCGATGGTGCCGCCATTGCCGATGGTGGCCGGCTGGCCGTCGATGGGAACCGAGACCGAGAACACCCCGGTGGGGGTGCGGTAGAAAACCCGGTGGCGGTCCACCGATCCCGGCCGAACCCCCAGGGTTCCCAGCACGGCGTCATAGAAGACCTTGGCCTTCTCCAGATCGTTGGTGCCGATCATGATGTGGGAGAACATTCGTCGATTCCTCTTCCTCGGGACAGGTAGGCTCCGGACATGGGGCAAGACGGCCACCCTGACAACGGTCCGTCACACCTCGACCGTCAGATGTTCGCGTTCGTTCGGGGGCCACCATCGCCGCAAACCCTTGTGCCATAAGGCTCCGCCCAGACCCCGCCGGCCACAGAGTGTCGTCTGCTCCATCCAGGCCACCGGCGAGGTGGTGCCGCCGCTTGCCTCACGCCCCCGCCCGCCCCATCGTACCGAGGTCAAAGCCAAGGACCTGCCATGTACCTGCCCGACCATGCCCGCCTGACCCCCGACAAGCCCGCCATGATCTCGGCGCAGACCGGGGCCGTGGTCACCTACCGCCAGCTCGACGATGCCGCCAACCGGATGGCCCAATATCTCCAGGCCCAGGGACTGCGCCGAGGTGACCACATCGCGGTTCTCATGGAGAACAACCTGGCCTTCATGGACGGGGTCTGGGCCGGGTTCCGCTCGGGCCTCTATGTCACCACCATCAACCGCTACCTGCCCCCCGACGAGGCCGCCTACATCATCGGTGACTGCGGGGCCAAGGTCCTGATCACCTCCTATGAGCAGCGCGAGACCGCCCAGGCCCTGGCCGACCTGATTCCTGACTGCGGGGTCCGGCTGATGGTGGGCGGGGTGATCCCCGGCTGGGAGTCCTATGAGCAGGCCCTGGCCGGCGCCTCTCCAGAGCCCCTGGCCCAGGAGTGGATGGGCGATTCCATGCTCTATTCCTCCGGCACCACCGGACGGCCCAAGGGCATCCTTCGGCCCCTGCCGGAGACCTCACCGGCCGAGGGCTTTGCCACTCGCCAGAGCGTGAACCGCTACGGCCTGAGCCCCGACAGCGTCTACATCTCCCCGGCCCCGCTCTACCACGCCGCCCCCCTGGCCTATGTGCTAAGCGTCCAGTCCTTCGGCGGCACGGTGGTGATGATGGAGCGTTTCGACGCCGAGCAAGCCCTGGAACTCATTGAGAAATACCGGGTCACCCACAGCCAGTGGGTGCCCACCATGTTCGTACGCATGATGAAGCTGCCCCAGGCCGCCCGCGACCGTTTCGACCTCTCCAGCCACCAGGTCGCCATCCATGCCGCTGCCCCCTGCCCGGTGGAGGTCAAGCGTCAGATGATCGCGTGGTGGGGGCCGATCCTCTACGAATACTATGCCGGCACCGAGGCCTCGGGCTCCACCTTCATCACCTCCCAGGACTGGCTGGAACATCCCGGGTCTGTGGGTCGTGCAGCGTTAGGCGTGCTGCACATCTGCGACGAGAACGGGGTCGAACTGCCGGTTGGCGAGACGGGCCTAGTCTACTTCGAGCGCGAGGTTCCGACCTTCGCCTACCACAACGATCCGGCCAAGACCGCCGAGGCCCGCCACCCCCTGCACCCCAACTGGAACGCCCTTGGCGACGTCGGCCATCTGGACGCCGACGGCTATCTCTACCTCACTGACCGCAAGGCCTTCATGATCATCTCCGGAGGGGTGAACATCTATCCCCAGGCCATCGAGGACCTGCTGGTGACCCACCCCAAGGTGGCCGATGTGGCGGTGTTCGGCGTACCCCATCCGGAGATGGGCGAGGCCGTCAAGGCGGTGATTGAGCCCGCCCCCGGCCACGCGCCCTCCGACGAACTGGCCGAGGAACTGCTGCAATATACCCGCGCCCGGCTGGCCCACTACATGGCACCCAGGTCCATCGACTTCATCGCCGAGATGCCCCGCCTGCCCACCGGCAAGCTCTACAAGCGGGTCCTGCGCGACGCCTACTGGACCGACCGCAAGATCTGAGCGGCCACCTGATCGGCGGCGGCCTCCTGGCTGGCCTCGGAGAGGTCACCCATGGCCACCGACCCCAGGGTGACCCGGGTTTCCTTCTTGGCCGAGCGGCGATAGGCCGGATCGTAGTGCAGCTCGATCAGGGCCTCGGCCAGCTCGCCATAGGCCCCGTCGTCCACCAGCCGCCGCCAGCTCTCCAGGCGCACCTGGCCGGGATAGGTGGGCAATCTGCTGAACGCCGCCTCGAGGTCTTGGGTCGCCACCGGCCCATAGGTGGCCGCCAGATAGGCCGCGCGGTGGGCGCGGTCGGCCACCAGCTCGATGCGGGGGGCGGCCTCCATCGCGCGCCACAGGACCGGTGGCACCATCCGGTCTCCGACCTTGCTGGACTCCGCCTCCACCACGACCGGGCGGGCGGGATCGAGGTCCGCCAGCGCCCCCAGCAGGCGGGTCTCAAACATCTTCTGACTGGGCTGGGACCGGTCGGGGTAGCCGCCAAACAGGGACCCCCGGTGGTCGGCCAGACCCTCCAGATCCAGCACCTGAAAGCCCCGCTGCTTCAGTCGCCCCAGCATCTGTGTCTTGCCCGACCCCGTCCCGCCGTCCAGCAACACCAGGCGTAGACGGGGCTCGGCGTCATAGAGCTGGGCGCTCACCCACCGCCGATAGGTGCGATACCCCCCGGTCAACACTGTGGTCCGCCAACCGATTTGGGACAGGATCGTCGCCATGCCGTTGGAACGACTGCCACCACGCCAGCAATAGACCAGCGGCCGAAACTCCGGCGGCCGGTCGGCCAGAGTGCCGGTCAGGTGGCCGGCGATATTGGCCGCCACATAGGCCGCCCCGATCCGGTTGGCCGTAAAGCGGCTCTCCTGGACATAGATGGTCCCCACCTCCGCTCGCTCAGCATCGTTCAGCACCGGCAGGTTGATCGCACCGGGCACATGGTCCTGCGCAAACTCACCTGGACTGCGCACATCGATGATCGCGTCAAAGGCCGCCAGCGCCGGAGGATCAACGAATTCGGTTACCAGAATGCGGGCCATGCCCAAGCTGCTCCGTCTGGCCTATGCACGGCCCGCGAGGGCTATATACCCTTTGCCCGCCACCCCGAAGCCGAAGGACGACCCCGCCATGACCACCCCTGTGCGCCTCACCTCCCTGGCCCATGGCGGCGGGTGCGGCTGCAAGTTGGCCCCCTCGGTGTTGCGGGAGATCCTGGCCAAGATGCCCGCTGCGGGCATCTTCCCCAACCTGATGGTGGGGACCGAGACCTCGGACGACGCGGCGGTCTGGCGGCTCAATGACAGCCAGGCCCTGGTGGCCACCACCGACTTCTTCATGCCGGTGGTGGATGACCCTTTCGACTTTGGCCGGATCGCCGCCACCAACGCCCTGTCGGATGTCTATGCCATGGGCGCGACCCCGATCTTCGCCCTTGCCATCGTCGGCATGCCGGTGGCCCAACTGCCGGTGGACACCATCGGTGCCATCCTGACTGGTGGGGCGTCGGTCTGCGCGGCAGCGGGAGTTCCTATCGCCGGGGGTCATTCCATCGACAGCGTCGAGCCGATCTACGGCCTGGTGGCCCTGGGCCTGGTCCACCCCGACAAGGTGCTCACCAACCGCACCGCCAAGGCCGGTGATGTCCTGATCCTCACCAAGCCCCTGGGCGTCGGTGTGCTCAGCGCGGCCTTCAAGCAGGAGCGGATGCCGGTCGGTGGCTACGAGGCCCTGATCGCCTCCACCACCCAACTCAACGCCGTGGGCGCGGAACTCTCGAGTTTCGAGGGTGTCAGCGCTGTCACCGATGTCACGGGCTTTGGCCTGATGGGCCACGCCCTGGAAATGTGTCGCGGTGCCGGCTTGACCGCCCGGATCGAGGCCATGGCCCCGCCCCTGCTGACAGGGGTTGAAGCCCTGGCCCGAGACGGGGTTCGCACCGGGGCCGCGGTGCGCAACTGGGCAAGCTATGGTGACGCGGTGCAGACCCCTGCCGACCTGCCCGAATGGCGTCGCGACCTCCTCTGCGACCCCCAGACCAGCGGTGGGCTGTTGATCTCCGTCCGCGCCGATCGCGCCGAGGCCGTCCTGGATCTGGTCAAGGCCCGCGGCTTCCTGGCCGCCGCCGTCGTCGGCCGGTTTGAGGCCGGGTCGCCCCAGGTGATCGTGACCTAAACCGCCGAGCCCTTGATCTTGCGACGCTCCGTTGAGGCCCCAAGCTCGGCCCAGATGGCGTCCTCAAGGACCTGATCGCGCCCCTCTACAGCCGCGTGAAGGATGATCAAGGCCGCCCGCAGCCGACCATTCTCCGCCCCAAGCGCGGAAAGGCGGAAATCATCCTCGGGCCGCTCGGCAGGCGGCCCGACATAGGCCGCACCCTGGGCCAACAGGCCTCGAAGGGTGCGGTTCTCCACCACCAGGTGATGGGCGGCACTGTCCCAGGCCTCTGCGGCCAGGCCCAACAGCATCGCCGACAAGCCCAGCGCTCCGGCGCGGTCGGTCGGATTGACATCCGGGGCGGCATTGGCCGCAACCTTGCCGGCCAGGTCGATCAGGACGGCAGGAACCGGAGGAATCATAGCCGCCCCATCACCTGTAGAACCGCCCGATCCTGGGCATTGGTCATGGCCCAGGCCGGATAGACCATGATGGGCTCACGATTGCCGCCATCCAGCCAGGCCCGCGCGCTGGAGACCCAGATCGCCTGGCCCTTGACGCAGTTGAACAGGGTCCACCAGTAAAGGGCCGCCGGGTCGGCCTGCAGGCCGCTGGCCTGCTCCCAGATCGCGACCGCCTGATCCTGCGGAACCAGCCCTCCGGCCAGGCCCCGGCCAAAGGACCAGATGGGGTTGAGGCTCCACCCTAGGTCCTCCAGCGGGTCCCCCAGATGAGCCATCTCCCAGTCGAGGATCCCATGGATCTCACCCTGCGTATCAAACAGGAAATTGCCGGTGCGGTAGTCGCCATGCACCACGCCGACCTTCTGGGCCGGCGGAGGCGGATTGGCCCGCAGCCACCGGATCGCCGCCCGGATAATGGGCATGGGTTCGGCCTCATCAGCATCGAGGATGTCTTCCCAGATCCCCAACTCCCGTCGCCAGCAATCCTCTGCTTGTACAGCCGGCATGACGCCGGTCAGGCCGACGGCGTCAGGATCGGCCCGGGCGATGTCCCCAAGGATTGACCACTTCCGCTGCGCCAGGTGTCGATGGCTGGCGAGGTAGGGATCGGTCCACAACAGGCCAGGCCCGGCCTGGTAGCCTGCGATCTCTTCGGCGATGAAGAAGGGGTGGTCGAGGGGACCGTTCCCCTCCTCCAGCCACAGCATTTCGGGAACCGGCACCCTGGACCCGCGAAAGGCGCGATAGGCCTCGAACTCAATTCGCCGTTCCGTGTCGATCAGGCTGGCCGGCGGGTCGCGACGCAGGATCAGCTTGCGTTCGCGCGGGGCGTCACCCTCGGTCCAGGAGGCGGTGAACCGATAGGTTTCTCGAGAGGCACCGCCGGAGATTCGAGCCAGGTCCCGAACGGCCACGGACCCAGCCTGCGGCATCTGGCGTGCGATATAGGCCGCAAGTCGACGGGCAAGGGGATGGCTCAAGGTCGGTTCAATCGGCCAGGAGGGCGGGCTGGAAACGTCTCAACTGGATCACCCTATCCTGGTCGCCTTGCCCCAATGCCTAGACTGACGTGGCGGCAGCAGACGACGCTCTCCCTTGTCTTGTTGTCCCTGTTGGCCAGATAGTGCCCCGGCGCGCAGGGCCGCGCCACCCACAACGAAAAACCGCGCTCCGAGGTTGCCAGATGCTCACCAAGGCCGACGACTTTCCGGTGCACCAGACCCCCGATCCGATCGCCTATTCTGGGACCGACAGAAACTTCTATGATCGCTATTTCTTCAATGGCTATCAGCCTGACGGGACGGAGTTTTTCGCCATAGCCTTTGGCGTCTACCCCAATCTCAACATCGCCGATGCCCACTTCTCTGTGGTCAGGGGCGGAGTGCAGCACTGCCTGCACGTCTCTCGAGTGCTCAACAGCGAGCGCATGGACCTGACCTGTGGGCCCATCACCATCGAGGTACTGGAGCCGCTGCAGACGCTCAAAGTCACTGTCGCGGCCACCGACGGCATTGCCGCCGAACTGGTCTTCGAGGGGCGCACCTTTCCCATTGAGGAGCCGCGATTCACCCGCCGCAATGGCCCGCGCGCCTTTATGGACTACACGCGGCTGACCCAGAACGTCCGCTGCACGGGCTGGATCGAGGTCGACGGGGTGCGGGGCACCTTGGCCGAAGGCTCGGTTGGCACCCGCGACCGCTCCTGGGGAATCCGCCCAGTGGGCGCGCCCGATCCGCAGCCGGCCGTACCCCAGACCCTCACCGGCTTTTTCTGGCAGTGGACGCCCCTGAACTTCGCTGACCGCAGCGTCTTCTTCCACGTCAATGCCGACGCCGACGGCGTGCCCTGGAACACCCGGGCAGTCATCCTGATGGACGGTGCCGGCGAGGGGCAAGGTCACCATACCGATGCCGCCAAGATCCATGACGTGGCCATGACCCCCGGAACCCGACACGCCCAGGGCGGGACCCTGGATATTCCCCTGGCCCAGGGCTCGGCCAGCGTGACCTTTGCCCCCTTCATGACCTTCCTGATGCGGGGAATCGGTTACGGCCACCCGGAGTGGCGGCATGGGGCCTACAAGGGAGCCCTTGTCGTGGCCCGCGAGGACATCGACCTGGCCAGCGCAAACATGGCCAGCCCGGAGAACTGGCACATCCAAGCCCTCAGCCGGGTGACCATGACCGCTCCCGGCGAGGAACCCATTTCGGGAATGGGGGTCTTTGAGCAACTGATCGCCGGGCCCTATCGACCCTATGGCATCGGCTGACCCGCGCCCGCTCGCACGGCAAGGCTTGCCTTAGGGGTCGC
>JANPAO010000254.1:0-4611 GCA_031429955.1 Phenylobacterium sp.
GTCCTGGCCTCGTCGGCCCACGCAGAGGCCATAGGGCTCCACCAAGTCCATCCCCACCAAGCCCCAGCGCTCGGTCTTCAAGGTCGATGGATCCAGCAGATAGAGGGCTGCCCCCATTCTTCGACGATCACTTGCCGCCACCAGGACCTTGGCACCCGCCGGCGTCGGGAAGCCGTCGCGGAGATCGACATTGTTCAGCAGACCATCGGGCAGGAAACCGGTGATCTTCCCACTCAGGTCGTAGGTGTAGAGGCCCGCCTTCTTGTCGGTGCCGAAGATCACCACCCGCGAGGGATCCTGGGGATCTACCCAGATGGCCGGGTCATCGGCGGCATCAGAGTCCTGGGTCGCCACCGCCTGGGTTTCGCCGGCCGCCGGAACCGGTGTCCCCAGGCCCTGAGTCTGGACGGGGGAATCTGACTTCGCTTCGGGATCCGGACTCGCGCAACTGGCCAGCGCAGCGGCGCAGAGCATGGCGCAAAGGGCCCATCCCGCAGGTCGTCTAAGAAACACGTCGCATCTCCGGCACGGTCAAACCTAAGGCTCTGAAATCATGGTGCGCAGGACAAGACAACAACAATAATTCCCTGTCGCGAAGAACACCGGCCCCCATATCCGGTGACACAAAACTTTCACTAAACACCCAACCCTGTGTCACGCAGTTCTCCGAGCATAGGCGGCTTATGGCTTGGGGATTACAATGAATTACGCGAAATCTATACTTTTCGGTGCCGCATCTGCGATCGCGATATCAGGAACGGCCTACGCTGAGGCCAGCAGCTCGAGCGTCGAGGAACTGGTGGTCACCGGTCGCCGCCCCCTGGCTGAGAGCGCCGCAGCCGCGTTGCAGGTGCAACGCAACTCCGACTCCCTGGTGAGCGTGATATCCGCCGACTCTGTCGGGAACTTGCCCGACCAGAACATCGCCTTCGCCATTGGGCGTCTGCCCGGGGTGGGCATCGAGCGCGACCAAGGCCAGGCGCGTTACGTCAACCTGCGCGGGGCACCCGTCTACTGGACGACGCTATCCTTCGACGGGCTGAGCGTGGTGAGCCCGGAAGGTCGTGCCTCGCGTTTCGACAATATCCCCTCGGCCATCGCCAGCCAGATCACGGTGCAGAAGGCCGTCGTTGCCTCAATGCCCGGTGACACCGTGGCTGGCAATGTCGACATCCGCACCCGCCGCGCCTTTGACTATGCGGGCCAGACCCTGACCGGGAAATTGGGCATTGGGCATGTTGAGCTTGGCGGTGGCCAGGAGCGCGACAGCTCGCTGGTCTATTCCAACATCTTCCTGGACGGTCGCCTGGGCGTGGTGGCGCAGGGCTCCTACTACAGCCGCGAAATGGCGACGGACAATTGGGAGACCGACCCCTACCTCTCCAACACCACGGACCCGACGAAGCGCTTCGCCCGCGAGCATGAGAACAAGCACTACCGTTTGACGCGGGAGAATATCTCCGGCTCGGGTCGCGTCGACTTCAAGATCGATGACAGCAATACGATCTTTGCGAGCACAATCTACACGCTCTATCATGACGATGAGCTTCGCGACAATTTCATCTTCCGACTGGATCAAGGAACAGATGCCGCTGGCGCGGGTTATACAAGTGCCGGCTACATCAATGCCAACAACCCGGCACTGGGAACCTCGTTCGGTGCGCGCATCAATGCCCGGATCGACTACCGCGACAGCCGCGAATCCATGCTCACCACGACCTTCGGCGGTGAGCACAGTCTTTCAGGGTGGGACCTCTCCTGGCGCCTGAACCACACCTATACCGAGGATGGTCGCGACACCCCGGTCACGGCGGCCTTCCAAAGCCCGTCGACCTTCACCAGCCGTCCCACCGTGGACTACGACTTCCGCAACGGCGATGTGAACACCGTCCGCCTGTTCCTGACCGGCGGCCTGACCGGTGCCCGAACCAAGGGCGCTCAGGTTTCCAACATTGAGGACTTCGCCTTTCCCGCCACCAGCATCGGTCGTTTGACGGGGGGTGACATCACCCTGGCGAACACCTTCAAGTTCGATCTCGACCGCGCGACGGAGTTGTTTGGCCGCGATACCAAGCTTGAGCTCGGCGGCGTCTATACCGAACGCACCAAGAAATCCCGCGAGACCAGCTACCTGCAGACGACCTTCACCGGAACGCCGCCAGCCTGGAGCGCCTTCGCCAACAATCAGAGCTATCTCGGCACCCAGAACCTCAACTACAAGTTCCGCTATACAGATCAGGATCTGACAAAGACCTATGTGGACGGTCTCATTGTGTCGGGCTTGGCAACCCTGCGGGACACCACAGCCAACTATTGGGAGGTTTCCGAGAAGCTGGCCGCGCTCTACGGCATGGGCACCACCAGCTTTGAATGGGGCAATCTGGTCTATGGTCTGCGGGTCGAGCAGATCAAGAATGACGGGCAGGCCTTCGTCACCTTCCCGGCAGTCGGCGCGACACCGGCCCAGACCCGCCTGGTCAAGACCAGCAGCAAGGAGACGCTGTTCTATCCCAGCGTTCACCTGAACTGGGACGTGCAGGAAGACGTCAAGCTGCGGGTTGGGTTGACCACCTCGGCCTCCCGCGCCGACTTTGATGACCTGAGGCCCAACTTCACCATCAATGACTCCACCCAGTCGATCTCCGGCGGAAACCCCGACGCCAAGCCAGAGAAGCAGATCGGAATCGACACCTATGTGGAATGGTACATGACACCCTCCGGCTTCTTTTCAGCCGGTGTGTTCTACAAGGACATCAAGGACGCCCTGGTGCAGCAGTCGGCCATCTACGGTGCCGACAATCTGGACGTGCCCGGCCTGGACCGGTCGGGCTATGCCTATACCCGGATCGGCAATGCGGGGTCTGGCCATCTGCAAGGTCTTGAAGTCTTCTACGCTGGCACCGCCGAGCGGCTTGTCCAGGACATGAACCTGCCCTCCTGGATGGAAGGGTTTGGGGTCAATGCGTCGGGAACCTGGACGTCGTCGGAAATTACCCTGCCGTCGGTCGGTGGCGTTCCGGCCCGGAAGATCAACCTGCTCGGCACCTCCGATGCTGTCTACAATCTGCAGGCCACCTACGAGAAATATGGTCTGACCGTGCGCCTAGCCTACCAGTATCGGACCCCCTGGGGCCAGTCGATCGGTGCCTATCGAGTGGTCAATGGTGGAACCTATCCGGTGGATAATGGCGACATCTTCTGGGACTCCGATGAAGAGGTGGATCTGTCGGTTCGCTATCAGGTGAACAAGAATCTGGAGGCCTATTTCGATGGGGCGAACCTGACGAACCAAGGCGCTCGCCGCTACGGCAACCAGTCGGCCTATCCCATCGAGTACGAAAAGTTCGGTCCGCGCTACGTCGTCGGCGTGCGGTTCAACTACTAGAGCCGGTTGCGGGGGCGGGTTCGCTCGCCCCCGCCGCCACGATGCCAAGAAAATCTGTCGCCTTCAGGGACGCCCCGCCCACCAGGGCCCCGCCAACCTCTGGGGCGTGCAGGATCTCGGCGGCGTTGGAGGGTTTGACCGAGCCGCCATAGAGGATCGGGATGGTGGCACCCTGGGGTCCGAAGCTGGCGATCAGGGTGGCACGGATCGCGCGGTGGACCTCGACGATTTCCTCGGTGGAGGGCGTGAGCCCAGTTCCGATGGCCCAGACCGGCTCATAGGCCACGCAAAAGGCTCGGCCTGCGAGGTCGGCCGGCAGAGAGCCCTTGACCTGCAGGGTGACCACCTGAAGGGCCAGGCCCGCCTTGCGTTGATCGAGGGTTTCGCCGACGCAGACGATGGGTTCGAGGCCAGCGGCCAGGGCGGACATGACCTTGGCGGCCACCAGGGAATCGGTCTCGCCATAACCGGCACGCCGCTCGGAGTGGCCCAGGATCACCAGCTCGGCTCCGGCATCGGCCAACATCGCCGCAGAGATGTCGCCGGTATAGGCGCCGCTGTTCTCCGCCCGGCAATCCTGGCCACCCACCAGCAGGTTGGTGGTTTTCAAGGCATCGGCCATCCGCGACACCAGGGTGGCCGGCGGGCAAAGGGCCACACGGGCAGGGGTCGGTCCCAGGCCCGCAGCCGTCGCCAGGGCCTCTCCCAGGGAAGCCGAATCCCCGTTCATCTTCCAGTTGCCGGCGATCAGGGGGATGGGGGCGGTCATGTCGGCCTCGCTGCTGTCGTGTAGGTTTGGCGAGTAAGCCACCAGAGGATTTCTGTCACGCGCTTGCGGGGAGGAAGCCCCCTCCACTATACCGCCGGTTCCACTGCTCGCCCCGCGTTGCCAGGAAGACGCCATCATGATCGCCGCCATACGAAAATTCGCAAAGTCCGGCGTCGCCGTCGTCCTGATCGGACTGTTGGTGATCAGCTTCGCAATCTTTGGAATCAACGACGTCTTCAAGGGTGGAAGCTCCACCTATGTCGCAACCGCAGGATCGCGAAAGATATCGCTGGCCGACTTCAAGCGGGAGTTCGACAACTTCCGCAAAGGGGCCGAACAGCAGGTGGGTCAACCGATCACGGCGGAACTGGCGGCTGAAAACGGCCTCGACACCCGGGTCCTGAACGATGTCGCCGACCGTGAGGCCTTTGGCGAGATGCTGGACAAGGTCAAGCGC
>JANPAO010000255.1:0-3666 GCA_031429955.1 Phenylobacterium sp.
GGCAAGCGCGGCTCCGGACCCGCCAAAGGCCCCCTGCCCGGCCAAGGCCAGATCCTGTGTGGCCCGGGTGCGTCCGGCATCTGCGTCAAAGTCGGCCAGGGTCGCGTCCACCACGTCCCGGCGATAAGGGTTGGCATAAGCCCCGAGATTGTCCAGCAGGCTGGCGGCGCTCACGCTTGGGGCAGGCCCGTTCATCATTCTGGAGAACCAGGCATCGCTGCCGGCGGTCATCTCATCGCCACCCGGGCGTCCACCAAGTCCTGCCGCGCCCTCCGCCGCCTGACGTTCCAGGGCCGAAACCGGCGCCACATAGTCCTGAGGGTTCGCCGCCCCAAGACCCTGGATCCGGCCAGTCAGGCCCTGGACGGCGTTGGACAGCCAATCTGGCGTGGTCGGGGTGACCACGGTGTGGCTGCTGTTGCTGGCCTTCGTCTTACTCTTCTTGCTCATCAGAGCTTCCCTCTCAGCAGATCGCCGTCGCCGACGTAGCCATGTGTCCGAAGGACACGGGCCCAGCCGGGGCGGCCGTCGATGGTGATGAATTGGCAGCCCTGGGCGCGGGCCCAGGCCTCAATGCCGGGCCTCAGGGCCAGGATTTCGGAAAGTTCGCCCCCGGCCAGCCAGACGTGCAGACTGTGGACGCCTGCATCACAGACACGTTCGGTGACCAGGGCTGCCCCGCGACCAGCCCATAGCTGGGCTCGGCCGCTGGCGATGTGACTCAGCAGTTCGGCCTCACCCCCGGGGCAATCGTCCTGCAGGGCCGGCAGCAGCCAGGTGCGATAGCGGCTCCAGCCCACCGCGCCTTCAACGGCTTCCGGCGGCGACAATGTCGAAGACCGGGCGACCAATGCGCCCCGCTGTGGGAGCCGAGGCTCCGGAAAACCGGATTCGGAACAACCGCCCCGTCAGTCTCAGGTCCACACGATCGGTCCCCGGTGCCATGCTGTAGGGTCCCTTGGTCAGGTCATCTCCCTGCGGCATCAGGCGGCTGGTTACCGAGATGGCGACGGGTCCCACCTGCCCGGCCACGTCGGGCCACAACCCGCGCACCATTGCTGTCGCATTGGCGTCCAGAATCTGGTCTGCGCTCTCCACAAACCAGGAAAATGCTCCGCCATCGGCACTCTCGCCCCGCTCATGCCAATAGGCGCCGCCGGTTGGATCGACACCGATGGGGTGCTGGGAGGGTCCGGCATCCACCATGGCGGTGCGCGCCATAATCCCCCGGGACCACGCCCCATCGGCCAATGACATCAACAGGTACCGGCTGTTTTCTGAACCATCCCGCGCGTCAGGATAGTCAAAGCGGATCTCGCTGAAGGTCGATGACGAGGACGCCATGATCTTGTCGCCCAGGGACGCCGCCAGATTTTCGGCCAGACCCTCCCGGATCGGACAGGCCAGGGCCTCTGGCGCACCGCCCAGTCCGTAGCGATAGAACTGCAGGTCGGGTCCCAGCCAGAAGGCTTGCTGGCCCACCACCACAACGGCGTTGGGTCCAATCAGTCCGCATCGCTCCCCAACCCGGTCAAACCGCCAGGGCTGGGTCACGGCCCCGACAAAGCTTCCCAGGAAGAGGGCGTGGCTGGTCCAGACCAGAAGGTAGGATCCGATCACCCGGCCGGCGACAATGCGGCCACCACCGGGCAGGATGTATTCCCGCGCCGTGGTCGCACTGGCGGTGTTCCAACCCCCGTTCTCGGCCAGGATCGGGCGGATATAGGTCCAGCTCTCGGGCTTGGCCAAGGCCCACTCGGAGAACACCACCCCCACCGGCGAGGTGCCCATCAGCCGGTCATAATTGTCCGACCCCACCACCTGCCAGACCGCGCCATTGCGGAACTCGATCTTCATCTCCGCATCCACCGTCCTATGGCGAAGGGCGCGGGGAAAGGCCTCGTCGATCCGCTTCAGACCCGTGTGAGGGTTTACCGCGTCCCAGATCGCCTTGCGTCCCTGGGAGGCCTCCGGCAGCAGGTGCCAATAGAGCGCGGGCTGTTCAAAGACCTGGGTGGCGGTCCAGTGCAGGGCCACCTCGTCCTTGCCCCAGCGTCGGTGTGCCACAACATCGGCACGCCTCCCGCCGTCCTCAAGGTAGTCCATCAGGGACTGTTGGTAGTCCCGTGGCACCCACTCGCGCGGCAGGCTGATCCCGACGGAACTTGACGATCTCGACATTGAAAACCACGGCCTCTGGATGTTCGGCCGCGATCCGCGTGCCATATTTTCGGGGGACCAGGATGGCCGCCCGCCACTGACGGGCTGCGATCCGGGCCTTGTCCACGGCCAGGGTCTCGGGCGTCGCGGCGTCGGCAATCTCGGTAACCTCATCGCAATACCGCTCGGCCTGGATCTCCCGGGCATTGGAATACATGGCCACGAATTCCGGATGCTTGTTTAGCCACCGATAGATCACAGAGGTGCACGGCATGTCCGGGTCGGCGCAGATCCGCACCATCGACTCCCCCTCCCCCAGTCGCCGGCAGATCTCGGCGGCAAGACCCAGGGAGTAGTCGGTGGGTTGTCCTGACCTGTGGCGTCCGCCACCCACCTGCAGGGCCAGGCCAAGGGCCTGCGCAAAGTCGGCCCTCTTCTTCAGCCAGCGGTCCACCGTCGTCCGCGCGGGCATGCTGCGGCGTCGACAGATGGTATCCAGCCGGTACCCCTGCACCACCAGGTCACAGATCGCCTCGGCGACCTCCGGGTCGTAGCTGGTATCCGCCCTACGCGGCCCCTCAGCCGCAGACGTGCGCCCCGTGGGCGCGGGGAGATGGGGCATGGGGGGTGTCCTTGGTCTTGGTATGAAGAGCCGACTGGCCTAGCTTGCGACCTGCCGCGCCCTAGGCTCAGAGCGGGTTATCGAGTGAGGGGCAATGAACACGGACGCCACCCCGACCCCCTCAATAGTGATACCGGCACTGGGCAATTTCCAACTGCTGTGCCGCCCCGGTCCCCGTCACCCGATAGACGAGGCGATCTTCCAACGTGATCCGCCGCGACCACCAGCCCGCAAGTTCCCCCCGCAGCGGCTCGGGCTTGCCCGTGCCCTGGAACGGTGTCCTGCGGCATTCCTTGATCAAGCCGTTCAGCCGCCCCAGGATGTTGGGGTCGCCTTGCCAGTAGAGGTAGTCTTCCCAGGCGCGGTCCGCGAAGACCAGCTTCACAGCAGGGGGATATCCCGCTCCGATCCCGCGCCGGCGTCGAGCTGACCCACGGCGTCCATCAGGCGCCGCGCATTGGCGGGGCTGGACATCAGGTGCAGCGTCTCTTCCAGGGCGTTCCAGTCGGCCAGAGACACCATCACCACCGACTCGCCGCGCTTTCGTGTCACGATCACGGGCGACCTATCGGCCACCACCCGGTCCATCACGTCCTTTAGGTTGGCGCGGGTGTCAGAGTAGGTGAGCACGTCCATGAACCGCCTCCGGAAGCCAGATGCGTACATTATCACGTACAATTAGACTTCAATCAAGCGCCGCCCGCACCCCAAGGCCTACGGGATGCACACAAGTGTGTCGCTGAACTCCGAGCCCGCAATCGAAGGCATCATTTTGTAAGTACCGGGCTCCCAATTCCCTTCTCCCCCTTGCGGGAGAAGGTGGCCCTGCGGAGCAGGGTCGGATGAGGGGTCGAAAATCCTATCCGGTTCTGGCGTCAGAAAGC
>JANPAO010000256.1:0-2428 GCA_031429955.1 Phenylobacterium sp.
CCATCCTGCACCAGATGGTGGGCGGCCTGCGGGCGGCCATGGGTTATACTGGGGCCGCTGACCTGCAAGCCTTCCGCGACAAGGCCCGGTTCATTCGGATCACCGGAGCTGGCCTGCGCGAAAGCCACGTCCACGACGTCATGATGACCCGTGAAGCCCCCAACTATACGAGCCCAGTCTAGGTCATGAATGCAGCGCCTGAACTTCAACTGATCGCCGCGGCCATCGTCGTTGGTCTGGTCCAACTGCTCTGGGCGGCGGGCGCTGCGCGGGCCCAGCAGGACCTGAAGTGGGCTGCAGGTCCTCGCGACGAGCACATGCCCCTGACCGGGGTGGCCGCTCGCCTGGACCGCGCTTTCAAGAATTTCATGGAGACCTTTCCCTTCTTCGTGGCCGCCGTCTTTGCCGCCTATCTGGTGGCCAAGACCGGGCCTCTGACCCTGTGGGGATCGGCCCTCTACGTGGCGTCGCGTGCCCTCTATGCGCCGCTCTATGCGGTGGGGGTTTCGGGGCTGCGGTCCCTGGTCTGGCTGGTCAGCCTGGTGGGTATCGGCATGATCGTGGCGGCGATCTTCCTTGCGTGACGGGGGTCGCCTGTCGGCGGCGATCGAGGTCCTGACTGATGTCGAGGAACGCCATCGCCCCTCGCGCCTGGCGCTGAAATCCTGGGGCAATGACGCTCGCTATGCCGGGTCCAAGGATCGGGCCTGGGTCTCGGGCCTGGTGCTGGACGCCCTGCGTCGCCGCAGGTCCATTGCCTGGAAGATGGGCGACGACAGCGTTCGCGCCTCGGTGCTGGGGGTGCTGCGGTTCGAGTGGGGGTGGCCGATCGATCAGATCGCTGCGGCGGTCACAGAAGAGCCGCATGGTCACGGGGCTCTCACAGACGCGGAACGGGTGGCCCTGGATCAACCCCGCGACCTGGCGGGTGCCCCTGCCTCGGTCCGGGGTGACTATCCCCAATGGTTGGAGGCCAGCTTTACCCGCGCCTTCGGCGAGGCTGCAGCCGGGGAGGGCGAGGCCCTGGCTCAGCGCGCGCCCATCGACCTGCGGGTCAATACGCTGAAGACCGACCCGGTCCGCGCGCTCAAGGCCACGGCGCCATTGCACGCCGCCGCAGTGCCGGAACTCGCCACCGCCCTGAGGATCCCTGCGCCGGCGGCCACCGACCGCGCCGGGGCCGTGGAGACCATTCCGGCCTTCTCCAAAGGATGGTTCGAGGTGCAGGACCTTGGCTCACAGATCGCCGCGGCCTGCGCCGGCGAGATCAAGGGTGCCCAGGTGCTGGACCTCTGCGCCGGCGGCGGGGGTAAGACGCTGGCCCTAGCCGCAGCCATGGGCAACACCGGCCAGATCTATGCCTATGACAGCGAGGCCCGGCGACTGGCCGACACCATCCGCCGCGCCGACCGCGCCGGGGTCCGCAATCTGCAGATCCGGTCTCCGGTGAATGAGGGTCCGCTCGTCGGCCTGGAGGGCAGGATGGACGTGGTCTTCATCGACGCCCCCTGTTCCGGTTCCGGTGCCTGGCGTCGCCATCCCGACACCAAGTGGCGCCTCAGTGAGGAAACCTTTGCCCGGCGGCAGTCCGACCAGGACGCCGTGCTCGACCTGGGTGCGACCTTCGTCAAGCCAGGCGGTCGCCTGATCTATGTCACCTGCTCGGTCCTGCCCGAGGAGGATGAGGACCGGGTCAAAGCCTTCCTGACCCGCACCGAGGGTTTCGTCGTCCGACCCGCTACCACCGAGCCCGGCCTAGTCCAGCGCCTGACACCGGAAGGCTACCTGCGCCTGTCCCCCGCCACCGCCGCCACCGACGGCTTCTTCGTCGCGGTGCTGGAGAAACCCCTACCCGACAAGGCCCCATGACCCCGACCCACGAACGCGTCCTGATCGTCGACTTCGGCAGCCAGGTGACCCAGCTCATCGCACGCCGCCTGCGCGAGAGCGGCGTCTATTGCGAGATCCATCCCTACGACAAGGTCGAGGCCATGTTGGCCGCCTATGCCCCCAAGGCGGTGATCCTCTCGGGCGGTCCAGCTAGCGTGCATGAGGCTGAGAGTCCCGCCGTCACCAAGCGTGTGTTCGAGCTCGGCGTGCCGGTCCTGGGGATCTGCTACGGCGAGATGACCATGTGCGCTGAGCTAGGAGGCAAGGTCGAGGGCGGCCATCACCGCGAGTTCGGCCGCGCCGAGATCAAGATCGAGAAGGCCTCGCCCCTGTTGGCCGGCCTCGGAAACATCGGCGACCTCGAAACCGTCTGGATGAGCCACGGCGACAAGATCACCGCCATCCCGGCTGGGTTCGAAGTCGTGGCCTCCTCGCCGGGCTCGCCCTACGCCGTCATCGCCGATGAGGCGCGCCGCTTCTACGGCATCCAGTTCCACCCCGAGGTGGCCCACACCCCGCGCGGCGCCCAGATGCTGCG
>JANPAO010000257.1:0-6775 GCA_031429955.1 Phenylobacterium sp.
GCTTCCCATGATAATCGCGACGGGCGCGGACGTGGCGCTCATGGGACAGGCCCCTCATTGAGAAGGCGCGGAGTATAGGCGCCGCCTTTGCGCCCGCAACCAAGGACGTCTAGGATTCTACGCGTTAACTCGCGATATCGATTCGCCCCGCCGAAAACCTGACGAAGGTCCCATGAAGGTCACTGGCGCCCGCAACGAACCCTTCTCGGCCATTCGCCGCCGCGCCCTGGCCCAGGCGGGCGCCTATGTCACGGCAGGTGCCGCCGCCCCGGCTGACAAGACCGCCTTCCTGGGCCTTGCCGAAGCTGACCTGACCCCGGCGGTCCAGGGGGCCATCAAGACCCTGCTCACCGAGATCGATGACCTGCGCGGCGAGGTGGGCCGGCTGAAGGTCAAGCTGGCGGAGGCGGAGATCCTGGCCGACCGCGACCCCCTGACGCCGTTGTTGAACCGGCGGGCCTTCATTCGGGAGCTGGGGCGCATCCGCACCTTTGCCCAGCGCTATGGGTCACCGGCCAGCGTGGTCTATTTCGACCTCGATGGGTTCAAGAGCGTCAATGACCGCTTCGGGCACGCAGCCGGGGACGCCGCACTCCAGGCGGTGGCCGAGAGGTTGGCGGCCAATGTGCGCGACAGCGACATCATCGGCCGGATGGGCGGAGATGAGTTTGGTGTGATCCTGGTCCAGGCCGATCAGGCCACCGCCCTGGCCAAGGCGGAGTCGCTCGCCAAGGCCATCGAGGCCTCGCCGATCCGGTTTGGTGACTGGTCGGCACCGCTGCACATCTCCTATGGCGTCCGGGAGATCACACCGGATACTGAGCCCGAGGTTCTGGTGGCCGAGGCCGACGCGGCCATGTTCGCGGCCAAGCGCGCCCGCAGTGAGCCGCCCTCAGGTTGAGGCGGGCTCGCGCGAAATCTGCGCTATTGTTGCCCCCGTCTCCGCTCTGCGGAGCCCCATTTACCCTACCCCGGAGCGGACATGTCCTATCAGCCCCCCGTGCGCGACCACAGCTTCCTGCTACGGGATGTTCTGCAGATCGAGCAGTACTCTGGCCTGCCGGCCTTTGCCGATGCGGCGATGGATGTGGTGGAACAGATCATTGAGGAGGCCGGGCGCTTTACCTCCGAGGTCCTGGCCCCGCTCAATGTGATCGGCGACCGGCAGGGCTGTACCTGGCACCCCGACCATTCGGTCACCACGCCCGACGGTTTCAAGGACGCCTATGCCCAACTGGTGGAGGGCGGATGGCCGGCCATCGGGGCCGAGGTCGCCTATGGCGGCCAGGGCCTACCCCATGTGGTGAACCTGTCCTTCTCGGAGATGAGCTCATCGGCCAACATGGCCTTCTCCATGTATCCCGGCCTGACCCATGGCTGCTATTCGGCGATCCTGAACGGCGGCAGCCAGGCCCAGAAGGACCTCTACCTGCCCAATCTGGCCTCCGGGAAGTGGGGCGGGACCATGAACCTGACCGAGCCCCACTGCGGCACCGACCTTGGCCTGCTGCGCACCAAGGCGGTGCTCCAGGCCGATGGCAGCTACAAATTGTCGGGCCAAAAAATCTGGATCTCGGGCGGGGAGCACGATCTGGCCGAGAACATCGTCCATCTGGTCCTGGCCCGGATCGAAGGGGCGCCGGCGGGGGTGCGCGGGATCAGTCTGTTCATCGTGCCCAAGTTCATTCCCGATGCCGAAGGTCGTCCGGGTGTCCGCAACAGCGTCTTCTGTGCCGGGCTGGAAGAGAAGATGGGCATCCACGGTAATGCCACCTGCGTCATCCAGCATGACGAGAGCACCGGCTGGCTGATCGGCACCGAGAACCAGGGCCTGCGCATCATGTTCGTGATGATGAACGAGGCCCGCATCGGGGTGGGCCTCCAGGGCATTGCCCAGGCTGAGGCCGCCTATCAGGCGGCTGCCGCCTTCGCCAAGGATCGGTTGCAGGGTCGCTCCTTGACCGGGCCGAAGAATGCCGAGGGCCCGGCCGACCCGATCATCGTCCATCCCGACGTCCGCCGGATGCTGATGGACAGCCGCGCCATCATTGAGGCCGGTCGCGCCTTCCTGTTCTGGACCGCCCTGCACGGGGACCTGGCCCATGCCAGCCCCGACGAGGCCGTGCGCCAGAAGGGCCAGGACTACATGGCCCTGATGACCCCGGTGGTAAAGGGCTTCCTCACCGACAAGGGCCTGAAGGTCTGTTCCGACGCCCTGCAGGTGCACGGCGGCTCAGGCTTCACCGAGCACTTCCCCGCCAGTCAGTACATGCGCGATGTCCGTATCGCCCTGATCTATGAGGGCACCAATGGGGTCCAGGCCCTGGACCTGGTGGGGCGCAAGCTGGCCGCCGATGGCGGACGCGGGGTGATGAGCTTCTTTGCCGAGATCGACGCCTTTGTGGCCGCCCACAGCAGCGACCCGGTCCTGGCCCCCTTCACCGAAGGCCTGGCCGATGCGCGGGCCAAGCTGCAGGAGGGCACCACCTGGCTGATGCAGAACGGCCTGATGAACCCTGACAATGCCGGGGCGGCCTCCACCGACTATATGCATCTCTTCGGCTTTACGGCCCTGGCCTATATGTGGGGTCTGATTGCGGTGAGCGCCCAGGCCAAGATCGCCGCCGGCGACACCGACCCCTTCTATGCCAACAAGCTGGTGATCGGCCGCTACTACATGCAGCGGGTCCTGCCCGAGGCGGGCAGCCACCTGGCCAAGCTGATGACCGGTTCGGACCTGATGATGTCCCTGCCGGCTGAGGCCTTCTGACCATGGCCACCTATGGTGCTCAGGTGCTCTGGACGCTCAAGGACGGCGAGGACTTCGCCAAGGGCCGTTACAGCCGTGGCCACAGCCTGAGCTTTGACGGCGGCATCGAGGTGCCGGCCTCAGCCTCGCCCCACGTCGTCGGCAAGTGGGCGGTGGAGGCCGCCGTCGACCCCGAGGAGATGCTGGTGGCAGCCCTTTCCAACTGCCACATGCTGACCTTCCTGCATAAGGCGCGGTTGGCCGGGTTCGTGGTGACCCGCTATGCCGACATCCCCGAGGGCGTGATGGGCGAGATCGCACCCGGCAAGATGGCCGTGACCCAGGTCTGGCTGCGGCCGATGGTGACCTGGGAGGGCAGTCCACCGTCGCAGGCGCAGCTCGATGAGCTCCACCACGCAGCCCACGAGGAATGCTTCATCGCCAATTCGGTGATCACGGAGATCATCGTGGAGCCACAGACCGGGGCCTAGTCGGGGGTCTGGCGCAACTCAAAGCCGCCGCCGTCTGGGTCGGTCAGCACGGCTAGGCGCGGGAGTCCTGGACGGTCTGGTTCCCGGAGATCCAGCAGCGCCGCCCCGTGTTCCACCGCGCGCGCGACGGCGGTCTCCAGGTGATCCACCTGCAGGTTCAGACCGGCGAAGGGGGTTGGTCGCTCGCTCACCGAACCATAGATGCCGTGCAGGCCCACCAGGGCGTCTCCGCAAGCCAGCATCGACCAGCCCGACGACCGGGCGATCAGGGTCAGGCCCAGCCCATCGCGGTGAAAGGCCACGGCCCGCGCCATGTCATAGACATAGCGGACAACCATCAGGGCTCGTGGGGCCATGGGCACCTCCCGATCTCAGGCCTGCATCGTTGCGATGCATCGGCACAAGGCCGCCGCGTCCTTGAGCGCGCAGGCCTAGAGGACTTCCACACGACATCCGGCGTTCGTCAACCAAGCGAGGTTCGAAGCGTCGGGATCGCCGTGCTCGGGTAGCAAGCGAGCGGGAGAGACATCCGTGGCATCTCGCGTGAACTAATTTTGCAATTGATATCGCGTCACCGGATAAATCCAATGTTCTTTTTTTGTTCTTGCTGAAAGAGGCCCTTCGCGCTATGGTTGTCCGGGGTGATGATTGGCCGTTCTCCGACCAGTGTCGGGCAGCCTGACAAGGCGCTGGAGGCGGATCACACCCCGGACCGTCGATTCGAGGGATAGAAAGACATGGCCTATGGGCAGATGAATCCAGCTGAGCTGGAGGGCGAAAATCTCGGAGATTGGTTCCGCCGGTCGCCAGATGAGATCGAGGAAGAACAAGCTCTCAAAGACAGGGCAAGGCGAGAAGCGTTCTTTGGACGCGACGGCTGGCAAGAGGCGAGGTACGTGCGACCCGCGCCGCCACCGACGGCTATACGCCCTGCCCCAGAGACGCGGGCCGCCAACCTGCCGGGCGCACCGCGCCGACCAGGGGCTCCGGGCAGCTTTTTTGGTACCCACGCACCTCTGCCCAACAGCAACGCCTACCTGCCACAATTGCCAGCGCCGCTGAACCGCGTCGAGCAGACGGTCATGTTCCCAAACATGTATGAGCTTGGGGACGGAACGATTGTGAGCTCTCAAGAGGTGGAGCGGATCTATGCCGAGCAAGAGCGCCGTAAGGCGGGTACTGACGATCCCGGGCCGCAAGACGACGTCCGCTCCGCTGATCGGTTGAAGGACGGGTATATTCCGCAGGCAGGACAGCTCGAGAAGGGGCAAAGAGAGCGGGATGCGACCTGCCATCCCTACGGCGGCTGGGAACTTGATCCAGGCTTCGATAGCAATTCGGAGCGCGCACGGAACTATGAGACCCAGATCACCCGTGCCGAGGCCTTGGACTACGTCGTGAGAAATCCCGGCGAGGGAGCCGTTAAATTTGACGGCTGCGCTGTCTGGGATCCCCACTCTCCGCTCTTGGAAGCCAAGGGGCCGGGCTACGAGGATCTCATTGAGTGGGGTCAGAAGTCCGGCTTTATCAATGGCCTGGCGGCAGGACCCGAGTCGCAGGGCAAGCGACAGATTGAGGCGGCAAAAGGCTTGCCCATTGAGTGGCATGTTGCCGAACGGCGTGCTTGGGAGTTCTTCAAGAATCTAATCCACCCGCGCGGACCGATCCGCTTCGTCCACACCCCGGCGAGGTAGGCGGTGCCTGTGACATACTTCGACGAGGCCCACGAGACCCGGTGGCTTTCCTGCGGCTGGACTCCGCGCCAAGAGGGGGCGCTTGTGATCGCGTCGAGGCTGAGGTCTCTGGCGGCGAAGTTCGAGGCGGTTGAGCCGATCCTGGGTCGGCTGTGGCCCCAGCTCAAGGCGCGCCCACTGCGAGCCAGTGACCCGGGGCCCCTGTTGGCGATGTCGGACGAAGAACTGGCCGAGCTGATCGACAGACGTGCCCGCTTTGATCCGCCCGCCTTTCCCGCGCCTGTTGGGCCCGGCGGCTACAGTCTCCCCCTGAGCAGCGGGCGGAAAGGAGGTGACGGCGTTGCCTTCGGAGGTAGCGTCCATTTTGACAGCCTCAAGTACAAGCTACAGGAGCCAGTTCTGTTTGAGCTCGGCAATGAGAGTCCGGTCTGGCAAAGTGCCGAGATGGCACGAGGTCTTCTCTTCGCGCTGGTTGAGGCCTTGGGCGCGCAATGGGCCGCTGCAATCACCATGGCCCATCTGGGAATGCGCGAGGATGGAGAGGGGATCTCGGAGCGGCGACCTTGGATGTGTTGGGCCGCATCCGGACATCCGATCCCCAGCGACTGGACCCTGGATGTGGGGGCACCGATCGACGTGCGGCAGGAGCACGGTGGGCAAACCAGCACATGGCCCTGGCCGCCGGTCTACGACAGGCCGTGATCCTCTCACACCCTCGGGTATTGGAACGCGGGTGTCGGACCCAGCGCCATTCTCCACCTCAAGGCCGCAGGGTCCTAGGCGTCGCCCCCAGTCTCAGCATCCCCGTCAGGACCGTTGCAGACAGCCCCCTCAGCAGGGGTAGCCGGGCCAAGGGTGCGAAGATCAGGTCGCGCACCAGGGGGCCAATCGGGCCCGGGGACTGGAAGAGCGGCGTCAGGGCCCGGGAGGCCAGCTGATAGCCCCCCGTCTGCCGCCGGCGGGCCGACTGGAAGCGCCCCAGAGAGATCGTGACGGAGCGATCCGGGGTTAGCCGGTCGGCCAGTTCGACGGCATCGATCAGGGCCAGGTTGCCGCCTTGACCCAGTTGCGGACTGGTCCCGTGGGCGGCGTCACCGAGCAGGGTCACCGCCCCCCGCGACCACCGCCCCACCGAGACGTCGCGATAGGTGGCGTTGGAAAAGTCAGCCAGGGAGAGTTGCGCCAGCAGGGGTCCGGCCTCTGGCCACACAGCCTGGGCGCGGGCGCGCCAGGCCTCCAGGCCCCCGGCAAAGACGTCGACCATCGCAGACACAGGTAGCGACCAGAACAGGCTGGCCTGGTGGCCCACACCGTCGGGTCCCGTGCCGATGGGCAGGATCCCCATCATGGTGGTGGCCGCGTCGAAGCGCTGATGCAGGGCACCCGTGAACCGACCCTCAGGGTCGGCAACATTGGCCCAGACCGCCCCCCAGGGATAGACCGGTGCTCTGGCCCTTGGGCGGATCACCTGCCGAAGACGGGAGGCCGAGCCGTCGGCCACCACCGCCAGGTCGAAGGGTCCGTGCTGCGCGCCCGTGGCGTCCACGAGCACGGGGCGACGATGGGCTTCGACGCCCACCACCTCGACCCCGGTGAGCACCTGCACGCCGGCCCGCGCCAGGGCCTGATAGAGGACTTGAAACAGGGTGCCACGGTGAACCCCCAGGCCTAGGGCACCTGGCCGCCAGTGATCATAGGCCATGTCGAGGATGCGCCGGCCGGACAGGTCGCGCCCATCGAGCCGGGCGATGGGAGCCCCCAAATCCCTGATCTGCGCCTCCAGGCCCAGGACCCGCATGGCGGCCAGGCCCGAGGGTTGCAGCAAGAGGCCTGAACCCAGG
>JANPAO010000258.1:0-6088 GCA_031429955.1 Phenylobacterium sp.
CCGCGGTCACGGATGCCGCGGTCAAGGCCGCCAAGGCCGTGAACTATGTCGGCGCCGGCACCGTCGAGTTCATCGCCGACGCCAGTTCGGGCCTGCGGCCCGACCGCATCTGGTTCATGGAGATGAACACCCGCCTGCAGGTGGAGCACCCGGTCACCGAGGCGGTCACCGGGGTCGACCTGGTGGAGTGGCAGTTCCGCGTCGCCTCCGGCGAGCCCCTGCCGCTCACCCAGGATCAGATCAAGCTGAACGGCCATGCGGTAGAGGCGAGGCTCTATGCCGAGAACCCCGCCGCAGGCTTCCTGCCGTCCATCGGGGTGCTGGAGCACTTCGTCCTGCCGGGCGACATCCGCGTCGATGCCGGCGTGGAGGAGGGCGGCGAGGTCAGTCCCTTCTATGACCCGATGATCGCCAAGCTGATCGCCCATGCGCCGACCCGCGAGGGCGCCGGCGACCGCCTGGCCCAGGCCTGCGCCGAGGTGGAGATCTGGCCGGTGAAGACCAATGCCGGATTCCTGGCCCGCTGCCTGGACCACCCTGATTTCATCGCCGGCGAGGTGGACACCGGCTTCATCGAGCGCAACCTCACGGCCCTGGCTCCGACCCCGCCGCCCACCCAGGACCTCCTGGCTGTGGCAGCGGCGGCTGCCCTGGCAGAGGGAAATGAGGATCAGGCCTCGCCCTGGAAGGCCCTGACCGGCTTTCGGATGAATGCTGAGGCCCTGACGACGGTTCGACTCTTTCTGGATGGTCAGCCTCAGGAGGCACCGCTGCCGGAGGGCGACATCGAAGCCGACATCCTGGTGACCGAAGATCGGGAGATCGTGGTCTTCGAGGGTGGTGAGACCTATGTCCTGGCTCTGCGACCGCCATTGCGAGACCTGGACGATGTGGCTGGCGATGCCCAGGTTCGCGCGCCGATGCCGGGCAAGGTGGTCGCCATTTCCATCGGGGCGGGCGACACAGTGCGGCGGGGGCAAACCCTGCTGACCCTTGAGGCCATGAAGATGGAACACGCTCTGACCGCCCCCTTCGATGGCGTGGTGGAGTCCATGGGGGTGTCGGTCGGCGATCAGGTCAGCGAGGGCGTAACTCTGGCCCGCCTGAAGGCCTCCATCTGATGGCCCTGCACATGCTGCGGCTCTGCGTTGGCTGCGACACCATCGACGATCTGCTGGCCTATCATGTCGGCGATCCGGGCGACTGGCTCTTGCACACCCGCATGTCGCCCAAGAGAGCTGACGAACTCCTGGATGGCGGGTCACTGTACCGCATTTTCAAGGGCATGATCCTCTGCCGCCAGAGGATCCTGGCGGTGCGCACCGTGGGGGAACACCCCAATGCCCGCTGCGAAATCACGCTGGACCCCGAGATCGTGCGGGTCGCCCCGACGCCCCGCCGCGCCTTCCAGGGCTGGCGTTACTTCGATCCCAAGGATGTCCCGCCAGATCTTGTCATGGGCGGCGACGACGAAATCCCCATGGAGCTGGCACGCCAGCTGCGGGAGGTCGGTGCCTGGTGACTAGACGGCCATGTTGTCGATGAGGCGTGTCTTGCCCAGGACGGCGGCGGCCAGGATGCGGGCAGGCCCCTCCAACGGACCCGGGCCCAGGTGTGCCAAGCTTACGGGATGGCGGACCTCGAAGTAGTCGATGCGGCTAAATCCGGCGCGTTCCAGGGCCGCCAGGCCCGTGGCCTCAACACGTTCAACCGCCACTCCCTTGCCGAGGCGATCTACAGCATCGGCCAGGATCGCCGCCAGGCTCGGGGCGATCTCACGCTCAGGCGGTGTCAGATAGGCATTGCGGGAAGAGAGGGCCAGACCGTCGGCCGCCCTGGCAATGGGTGCGCCGACGATCTCCGTCGGGATATCCAGGTCGCTGACCAGTCTCCGGATGACCTGGAGCTGCTGGTAGTCCTTCTCGCCAAACACTGCCAAGTCCGGGCCACACTGCAGCAGCAGCTTGGCCACCACCGTCGCCACCCCGGCGAAGTGGCCCGGACGCACCGCACCATCCAGGGACTCTGACACCCCTGCGACGGTGATGGTGGTGGAGAAGCCGGGGCGATACATTTCCCCCGCGTCCGGCGCAAACAACAGGTCGCAACCGGCCCCTTCAAGCAAGGCGGCGTCGCGTGCCTCATCGCGCGGATAGGAGTCGAAATCCTCGTGAGGGCCAAACTGAGTGGGATTCACGAAGATGCTGGCCACGGTTCGCTGGGCCTGTTGTCTGGCCAGGGTAGCGAGGGACAGATGCCCCTCGTGCAGAGCCCCCATGGTTGGAACCAAGCCCACGGTTTCGCCAGATGCTCGCCAGCCGGCGACCCGAGCGCGAAGATCGGCCACAGTACGGGCGATAGCGAGGACCATGGGGGTAAGCTCCGTGTCGATTGGCGGCGCTTATGGCGCGGACGCGGACCTTCGTCTATCCGTCCACAGGTCGGGGGGTTCTCCGCGTTGACGGGGTAGGGGCGGTGCCTCACCTGTCAGGTCAACTGACTCGGCAAGCGATGCTGGCTGAGATGATGGAGAGTCCAAGGACCATGTCCCAACCCAAGATCATTGTGGTCGGCAACGAAAAGGGCGGGGCCGGTAAGTCGACCCTGGCCATCCACACTGCCACCGCCCTGCTGCACACCGGGGCGCGGGTTGCGGTGCTGGATCTTGATCTGAGGCAGCAGTCGATGGGGCATTTCTTTGCCAATCGTGCGGCCTGGCTGGCGGCCAACGATGTCAGCGCCCCGATGCCTGTGGAGTTTCCCCTCAGCCCCGACCTGGCCAAGGCCACAGACGAGGAGTCGCTGGCCAGGTTCGAGGAGGCCTTTGCTGCTGCGGTGGAAGCGGCTGACTTTGTCCTGATCGACACCCCGGGTGGGGACACCGCCGTAAGCCGCGCGGCCCATGGTCGGGCCGACCTGATCGTCACCCCCATGAACGACAGCTTCGTGGATTTCGATATGCTGGGGATCGTCGATCCTGTGACCCTCGAATTGAAGCGCCCTAGCCTCTACTCTGAGACGGTCTGGAACAGCCGCAAGGCACGCGCCGCAGCATCCGGCAAGTCGATCGACTGGATCGTGCTGCGCAATCGCCTGGCCCCCACCGAGGCGCGTAATCGCAGGCGGGTCGACGAGCGCGTTCAGGCCCTGTCGCGGCGGGTGGGCTTCCGGGTCGGCCCTGGTCTGCGGGACCGGGTGATCTATCGGGAGCTGTTCCCCTTCGGACTGACCATCGCTGACCTATCGCCGACCATTCGGCCGGTGGCCATGTCCTTGCAACATGTGGCCGCCCGCCAAGAGCTGCGGGCCCTGGTGGAGGCCTTGGGAATCGCCGGGGCCGGCGATAAGCCTCAGACGGTCTCGCCGTGAGTTACATCGCGCTGGGCTGCATGGTGCTGGCGCTGTTTCTATGGGCCAGCCGCGGCCGGCCGATCCTTAGGCGGCGAGAGTGGCGCTTCCTCTCAGTTGGCTTCGCAGTGGCAGCCTTCGCCGGCGCGGCCTATGTCGGCCTGCGGGGAAGCTGGGGATCGGCGATTGTGCTGGTGGTTCTGGGTTCGGGCCTAGCCCTATCGACCCGACGCATGGATGTGGCGGGAAAGCCCGTGCGAGGCGGTCCGCTGAGCGATGGCGAGGCGCGTGCTATCCTCGGCGTCGGACCAGACGCCTCGCCCGCAGACATTCAGGCGGCCTACAATCGGTTGATGCGGATGGCTCACCCCGACAAGGGCGGCACAGATGGATTGGCAGCCCAACTCAATGCTGCGCGCGACAGGCTGACCCGACGCTAGGGTCTAGCCCGGCTTTACCACCATGCAGGGAACTTTCTTGGCCTTCAGGGTGCCGCAGGCATCCTTGGCAGAGGCCTCGGTGAATCCCCTGAACCGGGCGCGATAGGTGCCGCCAACGGAGTCGGTCTCGCCCTCGGCCTTGGCAAAGTGTTTGCCGAAACGCTTCTCGACCTGGGAGAGCTGCTCCTTGGCCAGGGTTTTGGACTTGAACGCGCCCACCTGGACGATCCACCTTCCAGCCGGCACCTTTTCGACCTTCTTGGTGTCAGACTTCGCCTTCTCCGCAGCCTGGGACCCGCGCAGCGCGGTGCGCGCAGGCTCAACGATTTCAAACCGTGAGGCCGAGGGTGGCGGCGTGGCCGATGCCAGGATGATCTTCAATCCCTCCTGTTCGCCGTCGCCCTGCTCGAAGGAGGGGCGCTCAATAGGGCCAACAGGTTCCGGCTCGAAGAGGTTCTGCGCGATGGTGATCTTTTCGCCCCGGGCCCGACGGCTCATCACGTCAAAGCCGGTCAGCAACAGGTCTTCAGCATTGTTGTTGCGCTTGGCCGTGGAGGGAGCACCCAAGACCACAGCGATCAGGCGCCGGTTGTCGCGTACCGCCGAGACCGCCAGATTGTAGCCCGAAGCATTGGTGTAGCCCGTCTTCAGTCCATCGACACCGGGCATGGCCCCCAGCAGGCCGTTGTGGTTGTTCATCGGCGTGCCACGGAAGGTGAACTGCTGTTGGCTGAAGAGGCGGTAGTATTGCGGGTGATCCCGCATGACGGCCCGCGACAGGATGCCGATATCCCGCGCGGTGGAGACCTGGCGGCTATCGGGCAGGCCAGAGGCGTTCACGAACCGGGTATTGACCATCCCCAGTTCCTGCGCGCGCAGGGTCATCATGGCGGCAAAGCGGGCTTCGCTGCCGCCGAGCTTTTCAGCCAAGGCTACGGCGATGTCATTGGCCGACTTGATGGCCAGAGCCTGCATCGCCTCATTGACCGTCAGGGTGTCGCCGGCGGCCAGCCCCAGCTTGGTCGGGGCTTGGGCGGCGGCGCGCGGCGAAATCACCACAATGTCGTCAGACCGAAGCCGACCTGAGCTCAAGGCCTCGAAGGTCAGATAGAGGGTCATGATCTTGGTGATGGAGGCGGGGTAGCGGGGGCTATCGGCGCGCTTGGCGTAGAGCACTTCGCCAGTCTTGGCGTCCACCACGATCGCAGCATACTTGGGGGCCGCGGTGGGTAGGGTCAGATAGGGGATCTGGCCCTGCGTCAGGTAGGGGATCTGGGCCTGAACCGGCGTCGCAAGGGGTGCCGTCACCAGAAGGCTGGCGGTTCCAAGCGAGAGAAGAAGGCGGCGGGCGCGCTCGAACATACGGTTCGTCCGTCGAATCAAGAGTTTCGGCGACAAGGCGGTCACCATTCCAGACCCTATCATGACACCTTGGAGCTTGCGCGAGAGTAAACACCTCTTGAGCGAGCCCATTTGTCGCGCCTTGCCCCATTTATGGTCACAGGCAGTCGCCTGATAGGAGATTGTGCGGTGCAGCAGAAACGCGCTTGACTGCTGCATCGCAGCATGAGAAATAGGCCACAAGATCAAACCGGCCGCAACACCTTGGGTGCGACGCGGCGCGAACGCTGACCCCCAATTCGGAGTTTCCTTCATGCCTGCTACCCAAACCGCCAAAGCCACGGTCGAACAGTTCACCACCGCCGGCAGCGCCGCCTTCAAGGATGCCATCGAAAAGTCCTTGGCCGGTCTGAACGAGGTCAATGCCCATTCCAAGAAGAACTTGGAAGCCGTTATCGCCTCCGTAACCGCCGCCACCAAGGGCGCTGAAGCCCTGGGTGCCCAGGCCTCGGCCTATTCGAAGAAGGCGATGGAAGCCAATGTCGCGGCCGCCAAGTCCTTCTCAACCGCCAAGTCTTTCCAGGAAATCGTCGAGCTGCAGAGCACCTTCGCCAAGTCGGCCATGGAAGCCTACATGGCCGAGATGACCAAGATGGGCGAAATCGTCTCCGCCTCGGTCAAGGACTCCATGAAGCCGATCAACGAGCGCGTCACCGCTGCCGTCGAGACGCTCCAAGCCGTCCGCTAAGGCGCACAACAGTCCCTCCAGTCGCGCCGACTTGTTTGGCGCGAACCCCGGAAGACCCGCATCGGCAACGATGCGGGTCTTTTGGTTTTTCAGGGCTGCGCGGTTTCCCAGCTCCTACAATCGCGCTACACCTAGGGTCATGTCAGACGTCGAAAAACGCTTAGCCGCACAGGGGATCACCCTGCCGCAACCCGTCGCTCCGGTGGCCAAC